>JAITOM010000112.1 GCA_031289975.1 Methanobrevibacter sp.
TTTTTCAAATGATAATTCAGTTATTTCACTAATCTCCTCCAATGAAAAACCTTTATTTTTTAATTTTAAAGCAAAATTCATTTTTTCTTTTTCAATACCTTTTTCTTCACCTATTTCTACACCTTTTTTTATACCTTTTTCTTCACCTATTTCTACACCTTTCACCATACCTTCTTTTTTTGCATTTTTTAAACGGATTTGTTCGTCCATTTGTCTTTTTTCAATTTCTATTTTTAAAATTTCAGCTTCTTGACTTTTTGAAATCATATTTTTACCCTCCTCTATTCTTCTTATTAAACTATCTTCAGCGACCACTGTCTTAAGCTCATCATCACTCAATAACCCATATAAATACATGAAAATACGATCCAAAGGATTATCAATGTTATAATATTCTTTTTTCATCTTATCAAAGATGATTATCTCCAATGGATCATCATCATAGATAGAATGATCTTTAGTATTTAATATTTTAAATTCATGTTTATATTTATTTTTTTTCTCCTTATAAATTTTGTGATTTAATATTGCTATTGAAATTACTTTTTGAGATTTACAGTAGTCATCTCCTTTTTTAAGCATTGTAGAGCCCAATCTATCAGAATAATATTTTATTCTCTTTTCCATTCCCATATTAGATTTGTTTTGAATTTCAATAGTTATTATACGACCGTTTTTTGTTATAATAATTAAATCTAAGCTTGAACTCTTAGCATCAATTATTTCTCGAACAATTTCATTGTTAGCAATTTGCTCAATTTCAACTTTTATATTAAGTATTCTTTCAAGAAAATCTTCTAATAATTCCATTGATTCAACTCGTCCAAAAACAAGTTTGAAGACATAATCTTTTTTGAAGACATAATCTTTTAAAATATTAATATCATCATCTTTTTTAATCATAGTTTAAACACATTATTTACTTTTTTTTACTTTTTAGATTCTAAATTAATTTTTTAAATAGTATTATAATAAATTAAAATTAGTAGTATATAAATATTACTTATAAGAAAATTAGTATTAATAATGATCTATATATTGGTGCGACACCTATTTTTTAGCAATATAATTTTTAATTCAATTTCAGTGAATGATTCTTTATCGACTAAATCATAGAAATTTTTCTTTCATAGATTGCAAATGTTTGCTAAAAAATAGGTTTCCTATTTATAGTTTAAGATGAAAAGTTTGATAAAAATAAATTGTTAATTTTTTTTATTTATTATTCATATAATTTAATTATAATCAATATTTTATAAATTAATATATTTTTAAATAATATTTTTAATGATAAAAGAATATTGAAATTTTAAAATATAAAGTAAGATTAATTATCATTGAATAAATTGTTATATTATTTTCAAACTTTAATTTTTATACTATATTCTTCATTATTTCATCCAATTCTTTAAATTGCTGAGGGGGTTAATTTAGATTTTTTGCCATCATTATTTTGGAAATAAATCATCATATCTGCTTTCATTCCATTCATCTAACCATCTATGACTAATTAATAAACTAATATCTTCAATTCCAACTGCTTTTGCAACAGTTTTATCTTTATACAAAAATTTGATAAAATGAAGTTTATTTAAAACAGCAGCATTTTACTCATACTTTTTTTATGTTTATTCAATTTTATTAATTTCATATGAGTAATGAAATATGTTTTAATCATGCATAATAAAAACAAAATTCCATCAACTAATAGTTTACCTAATAAGGCATATAAACCTTTTGACAGTTTGGAAATAGAAACCAAAAAATGTAGAATAGTGCTTAAAAAATGAATAAATATTCATACAAACTTAGAATTGCAAGAATTTTCTTATAAATCTTTAGATTTTATAATAAATGAATTAAAAAGATATTCAAGATGTAAATCTGAAAAAAAGTCATTAATGATAATGGAACTACACCCAAAAAAGTTAATAAAGACGAAAATAATTCCTTATAAATTGAAAGTTTGTTGATCAAGATCTTAAACTTGATTAGATGATACATGATTTATCTTAAAGATGAAAATATAGAAAAGACAAGGAATAAATTAGAAAATGTTTATAGACAGACTTTTCCTATGGCAATTAAAAAATTGCTAACTTTAATTGAAAGTAAAAAAGATTTTTTAGCCATACATAATCATTATTGGAACAAAAAATTTGGAAAAATAGCTTATCAGTTGAATTTTACATAATCTCAGTCACTAATCCCAAAATTTTAAATACCAAGGGATTAAAAAGAGGAACAAAACTGTGAATTGGATGTTAAAATATTTAGTATTGAATAAAAATATTAAAATAAGAGAAGATAATAAGAAAGAATTAGAGATAATACTCTACATCTAAACTTTAAATTCTCTATTTTCAGGAAATATTAAAAATTAATCATGTGTTGTTGACTAAAATACTTATTTTTTTTTGATGGTGATTTTCCTGTTTAAAGAACCTAATTTATTTAAGTCTTCATAGAAACTTCGCATTGTTTGCTGGAATTTTTCTCCTTCAGAAGCAGAAATCCATTCAAATCTAAATCTATCTTTTTCAATACCAAATTGCTCGATTAAGTCTTCAAACATGCTGGCTCTTCTTTTCCATTTATAGTTTCCACCAACATAATGACAATCTCCCATATGACATCCACCTACAAAAACCCCATCTGCTCCTTCTTTATAAGCTTTGAGTATCATAGAAATGTTTATTCTCCCTGAACACATTACTCTAATCACACGAACATTTGGAGGATATTGCATTCTTGCAGTTCCTGCAGTATCTGCTCCCCCATAACAACACCAATTACAACAAAACCCTACTAATTTTATATCATCAGACATTTAATCACCTTTAAACTAAATTTTTATTCATTTGTTGAACTAAATAATGGTGGTAATTCATCACTAAACCCTGCAATATACTCTGTTTTTTCATTATATTTTCTTTGCATCTTCTTGTATATTCTAGAAATTGGAATTTCCATTGGACAAACATCTTCGCACTGACCACAATTTATGCAACTGAAACTCATATGTCCTAATCTAATGCCTTGGAATGTCAAAGGATCAGGAGGTAGTTCAATACTATTTTTCATGTAGTTTTTCTCAATTTCACATTCATTACACCAACAAATAGGACAAATATCCCGACATCCGTAACATTCAATACATCTATTCCAGTATTCATCCCATTTTTCTAATGAAGGATATTCGATTATTAAATGTTTTTCTCCAAATTTTTTCATTAAGTTAATCATTATACCCTCTAATTTTTCTCTAATTTCAATTTGTTTTTGAGAAACAGTTTTAGATTCTATGTATCCCTCTTTGATTCCATTATTAACAAGATCTTTACCCTTTCCTGTAACCATTTCAACAAAAGTCCATCCTTTTTCTGCTCCCCAGTTACCACATACAATGTCTGTGTTACGAGGAATCATAATCTCACATCTTTGACAGTTTTCACGTCTTCCCCATCCTTTTTCTTCCAAATCATCGATTTTAACTCCTTTTTCAGTTCCGTCTTTAAGTTCGATTATTATTTGTCCTTTATCTATTTCTTCTTTAATTACATCATCTGGATTAACTTCATAAAATAATTCAAACATTTCTTTAGCTTGTTTAGGCATTAAAGTACCACCACAGTTAAGTCCTATTTTGTACAGATTATTTTTATCAATCTGATTTCTTTTTTCTAATTCATTAATACCCATTGCATCACAAGGTTTGCATACAACTGCTAATTTTGTATCATTTATAAATTTTGGAATTAAGTCTGCTACCATAGTAGGTGCACAATGTAAAGATCCTGCAGTGGAATTAAGTTCTTCACTATTGGATATTAAAACTGGAACAGCATCATAAACACTGCCTTCTTTTTTTATGGTTAAAACATTATCAACGATATCATTATCTAATAAATATTGTAGAATAGATGTTACAGACCCACCACATTCTCCTAGTCCACAGACTAACTCATCTTTGGCACGGATTAATAAAAATTCTGAACTCATTTTATCAACTCATTTTATCGAATTCTTTTTTATATTAATTTTTTTTTAAATTTAAATTCTAATTTTTCTTAAAATACAAATTATTCAATTTTTTATATATGAAAGCTAATTTTCACTTTAAACATTTTAAATAGCAATTATTTTAAGCTTTTAACTTTTTTTCAATCATTTTTAATATTTGAATTTCTTCTAAAGCATTTTCAGGAGCTTTTATAACTCTATCAAAACTTTGAACTTCTCCAGCAGTATTAGTAAAGGTTCCTGATTTTTCTGCCCAACAATAGCTTGGAAGAACAATATTAGAAACTGAAGAACTTTCATTTAAAGAATGAGTAATGGATATTAAATATTTAGGGATGTGAATATTTACTTCACTTTCATCGAAAAAAGAGAATATATCAATGTTGATAAGAAGCAAAAGTTTAACACTATTTATTATTTTAGCTATTTCTTCTTTATTTAATGGAGGCACTTTATTAATAGCATCAAATGAATTACAATCTTTTAAAACTGGCAATATTTTTGAATTACTATCTTCAGCTATTTTAACAATTTTATCAAAATCTTCTTTTAAATCTATCTTATTAAAAACAATGAGTGAAGATTTGCCAAGTTCATCTTTAATTTCTTGTGGAAATTCCTCTAAAAATTTGGTTATTGAAAATGTTTTAAAATGCTTTGTTGAGTTTATAGAAGTTGTAGTTTGATTTACATCATCTACAGAGAATATTTTTGCTCCATTTTCTTTAGCTATTATAATTCTTCTTCCTATAAGAGGATTTTCTTTAATAATATCTCCTATAAGCAAGATAGATTTAGCATCATTTAAGTCATCATAATTCCCTATTTCTTTATTAAATTTTGGAAAGTTATCTGCATAAACTCCAACATTAGTGATTTTTTGACCTTTTGCAAATTTAGAGATTAATTCATTCTCTTCATTTGTATTAGTTCCAGAAATTAAAATTCCAATTTCTTCAGGAGAGTAAGATTTAAATTCATTAGAAACAAGATTTATTACATCTTCCCAATTAGATTCTACTAATTTATTTTGTTCTTTTTTTAATGGAATTAATATTCTATTCTCATCCACTATTTTATATATATTTTTTCCTCTTAGACAGTTTTTTCCTTCATTAATTGGGTGATTTTTATAAGGATAAGTTCCAACAATTTTTCCATTCTTATTAATTAAGTTTATACCACAGCCAACACTGCATGAAGGACATATACTATGCTTTATTAACATTTTTATACCTCATTTCTCATTAAACAATTTATTATTATTTAATTTAGTTTTTTAGATATTCTTAAAAATTTTAAATACTTTCGATTGCATCATATTTATTATTTTCTAAAATTTCTTCTTTAGATGGGATTTCAAAGATTTGATCTTTTGTAATGCTGATTAAATTCAAAAGCACATCCATACATTTATCAAATATGATTTTTGATAGATCATCTTCTGAAAATTTTTCAAAATTACCAATATATAAAAAACCCTCAATCCTTAAATTTAAAGGAAAATTTGGGAATGTTAATATATTACAAATGTATTCCACATTGGATTGACTTTTATGAATATAATCAATGCTCCAGTCAATTTTTAAGTTTACATCTTGATTCTTAGGATTATTTTGTGGGCGAATCATTCCGACTTTTTTTATATGTATTTCCACTTTTTCACCAGATTTTCAACATTATAAATATGTAATTCAATCATTTTTGAGAATGCCTCATTTACCTAATAGATTCAATCACACAAATTCTATATTTAGTATTACTCATATATAATTTTCGTGAAATAAAAATTAAAAAAAGGGATAAAATAACTATTATTATTTTAATATGATTATAAAATTAAAAATATTAATGTATAATCCCTGAATTATAAAAATTTACTTCATTTAATCTTTTTAAGATATTGATATTAATTATCAGAAAAATATTCTTCTTTAACTTTTATTTAAACTCAATATAACTAAAATTAATTTAATCTTATTAACAAATCAATAATTTATTCATGAATTTTTTAATTATTACTCTTTAAATCTTTTAAAAATCTGAATTAATCATTTTTAATTAAAAAATGAAAAAGTATTAAACTAATTAAAAGTAATATTAATTATTTAATCTAATATTAATATTTTTTATTAAGGTAATAATTGTTAGTCATGAAAAATAGTCTCAAATTATAAAAGTTAAAATAATAGATTACTTCTTTTTCTCCACTTTTCTAAAAACTATTTCTATCTGATCGTCAATTTTAATATTATTAATATCAATAATTTACGATTATTTTAATTTATATTAACTCGCAGGAGAAATTAAAGTTCTTTCACCATCAGGCATAAATTCTCTCAATGCACCTTTAGCAATGCATTTTCTTGGATTTTCAAAGTCAAAAGATAAATTTTTATCTGCAAATGCAATTTTAATTAAAGGATTTGCACAAAAAGCATCTTTTCTTGCAGCATGAGGTGATTGAGCTATGCCTGTATATTCTGGTTGGTGTCCAACATTCATGGCATAGTTAGGATAATTTGGACCCCTTAACTCATGAATTAAACCTTCGTCTCCTCTAATTGAAAGAGAATTTGAAGCTCCACATTGATCCTGTAAATCATATCCATAAAAACCTAATCTACTATGACCCTCTTTATGCAATATTTGGCTTAAATACCATCCATTAATTCCTGCATTTGAGTTTCCAGTTGCAAATCCTACTGAACATCCTGCAGCTGCTGAAAGTACAGCTGTTCTTTGTGATCCCCCAAAATGATCCTCTAAAAGTGTAGGAATTTCGTATTGTTCCAATCCATAGAGAGTAACTTCTGTTGCTATATCCTTAACAACATCCATAGTAGGTTTGGTTCCACATATACCATATTTATTTTCAACATAATCCATACCATAATAGATAAAATCATCAAGGATGTCATCAGTATAAGCAGCTGTTGCATATTGAGTGAATCCTACTCCTCCGGACATATATGAGCCAAGCCAGATTTGGTCATAAATAGCTGCTGCTGCAGCAATAGTTTCAAGTGTCACTTCAACAGGATCTTCAGATACTCTTGAAGTTTGAACCATATCGGCTAATACTCCAAAAGGAATTCCTCCAGGTTCGTTAGGTCCTCTAGCTCTTCTAGCTGGGAGAAAACTGCCCATTTCAATAACATCCGCATGTTTAGCTGCATATGAAAAATCAGCTATTGCTGCTTCTCCAGCACATAATTTGTATGCTGATATAAAACTCATTCCAATTTGCATAGCTGACCATCGAGAAACAGTTCCTCCATCACAACATCTTACTACTAACGAAGGTACCCTACTTACCTGATAGGTTTTATTATCAAGATATTTTTTCAACATTTCTGCTTGATCTTCTGGAAATTCTTTGTTTATATCAATAATAAACTTTTGATCTAATTCATCAGCTAAAGTATCGTCTCCAGTGAATATTTTTGCATAACAATCTCCTACAAGTCCTGGATGAACTTCGACCATATGTTCCTGAACTACGGCTCCTCCTGGAAGTGAATGATTAATAACCTCCATATATTCATTTATTGTTTCTGGTGTGACTTCTACACCTAAACGTTTTTCAAGAACAGAATGAGCAGTGTTCATACCTACAAGAATGGTTCTTTTTATATCATCAGCCAACTGTTGAATAGCAGCATTATTACAAAAATGAAGGTCATCTCCTTCAACATATGTATCTGTACCTGAAATTTTATATGCCATCAATTTTCTTTGTCCTAATGGGACTCCAATATCAGGATTATAAAAAGAAAGACCTCCTCTGTCTTTTGCTATTTTTTCAGCATATTCATTAAATTCTCTTTTTCTTGGGGATTGTTTCCAACCACCAAAATTATAAAATTCAGTATTGTGTTTATTGGGATCTTCATCGAATTTATTTTTTAAGGCTTTTAAAAAAATCTTTTCTTCATTTGTCATTTTTATTCTCCCAATTTATATTTTAAATCATTTTTAAAAACTTCTAATCCAAATCCACCATTAGTTCTGGCTTCATGAATTGACCCAACCACTTCTATTGCTTCTTTATCTTCTCTCATACTAACATTATCACTTCTATAAATAGTGGTGATTTCTTTAAGATATTCCTCATCCATTGGTTCTCCAACATTCACTGGTTCATCAAGGGGTCTTCCTACTTGATCTTTTACATAAGAAATTTTATTAGTTTTTTTATCATATAAATATCTTTGAAGAGCATCAAACATGAGCCCATCTTCATCAAGTCTTAAAGAATGTCCATGAACTGTTGCACCTCTTAAACCAGATTTTGCAGGGTCAAAAAATTCAGTTTCAAGTAACAATTTTGAAATTCTTTCTAAGTCAAGTTCTCTCATTTCAATAACTTGTCTTCCAGATAAAGTTCCAGTATCCACACCTCTAAATCTCCACATATATGTTCTGGCTCTATCATATGGTTGAGCAGGTGCATTGTACATAGAATCAGCAAACTGAATATATCTAATTCTTACTCCTTCTTTTGCACCTTGAATTGGTTCTACAAGATCTTTCATCATATCTTCCTCAGAATCCATTTCATCCAAAGGTGGATGGACAGTTTTATAATTTTCTCCAGGATTTCTATGACCTAAAACATTAACAATATCCTTGTCAGGTATGTTTCTTAACTTTTTGAATTCAAATGTAGGATCCATATGTTTCCTACGGTTTTCAGCTATTTTTGTCTCACCCGGAGAGTATTGAGCTTTATAATCCATATTTAATCACCAAGTATTAATTTTACAGTTTCTTTTGACCTTGCATTAGGATCTACCAATCCTATCATACGATAATCTATTTTTTCTTCAAATCCTACTCCATATTTTAAATAATCTGATACAGTAGTATTATTTTTAGTAAAAATACCTGCTGAAATTTCATATTTAAAATTAAGTCTTTTTAAAAGTATATTATCTAATTTTTTTAGGAATAGGTTTACTTTTTCGAGTTCCACAGTTATTATGATAGAACCAACTGAAATAAAAAGTTTTATATCTTTTTTTTTGACTTTTATAACTTTTCTATCTGAATGGTTTACATTAACTCCTTTTGCAGGACCAAAACCAATTATTTTAGGTAAAGATTCACCATTTATCATGACCCTTACTATTCCTTTCAATTCCAGTAAATCATTAAGTATTTTTTCAGTTGTTTCTGGTTTCAAATATCTATATGGAAATATTTTCACGTCAATTACTTTTACTTCTTCCATATCATCACCTTAAATTTCTCATATTTTATTTTTTATTTCTATTGCTCCATCAGCAACATATTTTATGGGTTCTTTGAAATAATTTATATCTCCATAAACAGCACCTATTAATCCAGATGTAGATTCAACTGAAAACATTTGTGTTCCCGCATCCATAGACATTGCAGCAGCATTACATGGTATAGCAAAACCCTTACTATGTCTTGTTACTACGTGGTTTCCATGAAATGTACCTGGACCTCCTCCACCGTAAATACCATGTGAAAAAAAGCTCATTCCCACACCAGTTCCTTGTGCTCTCCCATAATCTACACCTGGAAGACCAGTTTCATATTCTAACATGTCATTGAAATATAAAAGTGTTGAAGCAACTCCTTGTGCAGCTCTTGTTGCACCTACGTTTACTATAACAGAAGCTATAAGCCCAGATGCTGCATAAGCATTCCATAAAGCCCAATCAACTGGTTCATATAAATTAAATCCTGAAGTCATAGTTTTTTTAGTTTTTATGATACCCTTTTCAAATGCTCTTTCAACAAGAGAATTTATAACAGTTCCTACAGTACCTTTTCCATTCTCTCTTACCAGATCAAATACTAAATTATTAGCATTTAAACCTTGATATGCCAGTCCTAAAAGATGATATCTTTCAAAAGCACCTAAAGCATCTCCCATTTCAAACATTGCTGTTTGTTCTAAAATAGAGGATAATGCTACAGCATTAAGAGTATTTTTCTTTGTGATAGCCACTACATGATTAGCCATTATATTTCTAAGACCATAGCCTAGTCCTTCAAGCATTACTGGTGGTCCAAGTAGTGCTGTAACATTTCCGCCCATGAAATCTACACTTTGAGGATACCTTCCTAAAACTGCAGTTTTAACAGCAGAAGCATCAAATTTATCTACATCAAAGGTATTTATAATAGCTTGAATTACTGCTTCACCAGCAACTAATGTTGAAACAGTATACTCTGCTGCTAAATTTAATCTTTGGGATGGCATTTGCACTAACATTTGGTTTCCATTATTAATCATTTTTAAATTAAAATCGTCTTCTTCATGGATCTGAATTATTTTTTTAATTTTATCTGCTATTACATCAGCATTTTCTACTATAGGTAATTTCAGCTCTCTACCTGGAACAAAATTTGATTTTCCTCCAAATTTTGCATTCTCAAGCGAACTTTCTATTGCAGATAAATTAACTGCCACAGAACGTTTAACTGCATGGACAATTTTTTCTATTGTAGGGTTTAACATTGGACTTATTGCTTCTAAAGGGACATTTTCTTCTAAGAGTTTCCCATCAACACCATATAAGTCTAATTTATCGTCATATATTGGCATATTTTTACACCTTTTTACTTTATTCATGTTATAACATATGTTTAAAAATATCTATGAATATTATTGAGTAAATAAAAATTTTTAAGTTATAAAATCCCAATAGGTAAAATAATTTCAATAATAACTAAATATACCCTTAAGTCGATTATAACATTGAAAATAACTTAAAAATCCAATTTTTTACATTTTTATTCTTTAATAATGTTCGAGATATCAATAACCTATAGTTATATAATAACTTATAGTTATATAATAAACTATAGTTATTTTATAACTATTAGTCATTATAATATATAAAGTTTGTCATTGAAAATAGAAGAAAATTTGAGATTCTACTATAAAGTATTACTTTAAAATTCTGAATATTCTTTAAATTAGAATTCAAAAAACATTAAAATCTTTTTAAAATGTTCATTTATTATAAAAATCATTTTTATAATTAAATTTAAAGTTATATTTCCATATATTCATTTATAATGCTTAAATTTTTAAATATATATTTTAAAACATTTTAAATTGAAAATAAAAGGTTAAACATGAACAAATAAAAAATTAATTGGATTAAAATAATAAACAAATTTATCATAGTAATAACTTAATAGAAATAGATAATAATAAAATATTTTTATTAAATCTAAAAATTTTTAATAAAAATATTATTAAAATATTAATTTTAAGTTATTATAATATTTTATTTGAATCTTAATTTAATATAATTCAATGAAGTGAATTAAATAGCTTTACTTGCTTTTAAACTAAAAACAAATATTTTTAATCAACAATAATTTTAACTCAGATTTTCATTGAAGAGATTGGATTTAACACTTTAATTTTTATGATAATTATAAAAATTTATTCAAAATTATTTATTCTAAACTCATGGGCTCTGTTCTCTTTTATTCAATATTGTTTTTATGAAGAAATTAATTGTCAACGAAAGAAGAAGAATAAAAAGAATACATATAGAAAAAATCGATGAATATTTGGATGGTATGAAAAATATTAGGAATTGAATTAAATTATATTTGACATATATAGTAGGACATCTATTTTTTGGCAATATAATTTTTAATCTAATTTTAGTGAATGATTTTTTATTGGCTAAATCATAGAAATTTTTCTTTCATACATTACAAATGTTTGCCAAAAATAGGTTCCCGGCTATAGGAGGAAATGATTAAATGTGAGATAAGAAAAAAATTAAATAAAAAATGAAGAGAGTGGTAACATTAAATAAATCTATTCAATTAAACTATAAGGTATTATTTATTTTTAAATTAATATTAATTAAAATTGCTTGGAGTTTTAAATATTATTGAAACATTTATTTAAATACATAATAAATTATAACTATAATGATGAAAAAATGTTTGTAATTAACCATTTATTTTTAAATATTTCAATTAATATTAAGTTAATTTTTAAATAATAATTTTTATCTTTTTATTGTTGAAAATTTATTTTCAACTTAGGAGAATTTATTCTCCGTTTTTAAAAATAATAATTATAATTTTTTTAATTAAAAATTTAACAGTTATATTGTAATTTAAAAAATTTCATTATTGAACTTGTTCAATTAGAAAAACGAAGTTTTTTTACTTACAAACATTATTTCATACACTATAAATGAATATTTTATAAATTACATGTTTTTAAATAATAAAAAATAACATAGTGTTTTGTAAAATTATTTATTTTTTAGTTATATATCAATTTTATAAAATTCAATTAAATATTTGTAATCAAAAGTGGTTTTAATTTCTCTAAATTAAATTTAAAAGATAAATTTAATATTTGAAAAAATAATTTCCAAAAAATTTTTGAATTCAATATAATATATTAATTATGCAAAACATCATATTTTAATGCTATGAATAAGCTTATTAAAGGTGAATCAATGTCAATCATTAAAAGGAGAGAAAAAGAAAGAAAACAGAGAAGAAAAGATATTATAAATGCTGCTGAAAAGCTATTCTTTTCAAAAGGTTTTGATATTATTTCTATGAATGATATTGCTTCTGAAGTTGAACTTTCCAAAGCAACTTTATATTTATATTTTGAAAATAAGGAATCATTATTTTTTGCGATTGTACTTCGAGGAACAAGAATTTTAAATTCCATGATAAAAAATGATGTAGAAAAAGAAAAAACAGGAATTGATAAAATAAATGCATTTAGAGATGCATATAATAAATTTACACAAGAGTATCCTGATCATATTAAAATTTATAATTATTTCCATTCAGGAAGGTTTCATTTAACTGAGAAAAAAATAGTTGAAAAAGAAAAAAATGTAGAATTTGGCAATCCTGATAACTCTAAACCTTATCTTAGTGAATGTGCAAACGAGATACTAAAATTGCGTGAAGAAAGATTTTCAATTCTTTGTAATTCTGTTAAAAAAGGTATAAACGATAAAACAATACGTCAAGATATAGATCCTGTTGAAATTTCAGTTTTATTGTTGTCAATTTCTAAAAATTTATCAACCATTCCATTAGATCGGAAAATATCACTTAAAAATCGTGGAATTGATCAAAAAACATATTTTAAACATGTGAGTAAGTTAATACAAGACATGATAATTAATCAAGACAGTGAAAATTGATTTACATTTTATGGCACTGTAAAAAGAGGATCGATTTTCACAATTAAAAAATTAAGGAGAGTGTAAAGATCTTGGATCCTGATTAAGGAGAAATGACATTATATCAACTTTTTCTATTTTTGTAGTAATTTAGTATTACTTTTTTAGTCTTTGTTAATACTGATTCCTTCGAAATCTTTAAAGTATTAAAACATGAAATAAAAGTTTATAAATTCATATATTAAATTTGTTTAAAATATCTCTACGTGCTTGAGAGATAGTTAAAGGATAATACTCTTCGCCTAATTTAAAATTATCTTCTTTATTAAGAACTTCGGCTAAATGACCTATCCTTGGTAATCGTAAATTAGAACTTCTTATTATATCAATATCAGCAAAAACTTCTTGAGGAGTACCTTCTTTTACAATAGTTCCATTATTTATTACAATCAATCTTTTAGAATATATTGGTACTAAATCTACATCGTGGGTGGAGATTACTATTGTAATTCCTTCTTTATTGAGATTATATAACAATTGTAAAATTTGTGATGCTCCTTTAGGATCAAGACCAGCTGTTGGTTCATCTAAAATCATGATTTCAGGATTCATAGCTAATATACCAGCAATAGCTATTCTTTTTTTCTCCCCTCCACTTAAGTGATGAGGAGGTCTTTTTTCAAACCCCTCCATATTAACTTTCTTTAAAGATTCTTCAACTATATTTGTAACTTCATCTAAAGATTTTCCAAGATTTAAAGGACCAAAAGCTACATCTTCTTCTACTGTAGGTGCAAATAACTGCTCATCAGGATTTTGAAATACGATTCCTACCTTTTGACGAGCTTTGATTAAACTTTTTTTATCGTAACTTAATTTCTCCTCATCAATTAATATTTCACCTTCTGTTGGAGTAAAAATTCCATTAAAATGTAGAAAAAGTGTAGATTTACCTGCTCCGTTTGGTCCAACCAGTGCAACAATATCTCCTTTAATTACAGAAAAATTAATGTTGTTTAAAGCTATTGTACCATCGGGATATTTATATTTTATATTTCTTGCCTCAATAATATTCATAGTAATACTGCCCATCCATAATAAATGATTGATAAGAATTCTTAATTTTATTATATTATTTTATAGTATTTAGATATTTCTATAAAAATTATAATAGCTATTGTTAAAGCAATAATATAAAAATTGATTATTGTCAGTGGTGGTTGCTTGAAGTATGATCTTGATTCTCCACTGTATCCTCTACTTACCATGCTAAAAAATATTTTCTCTCCTTTTTCAAAAGAACTTAAAAATATACCCATAATTGTATATCCAATCTGTTTTAATCTCCAAATATAGCTGATTTTACGATTCCATAGATTAAAGCATCGTGATTTTTGAGCGTTTCTAATATTGTCAAGTTCTTCAAAGAAAACAAATAGATATCTTACTGTCATACTTAAAATCATTGATAATATTTTTGGAAATCCTAATCGTCTCATTGAGTTAATCATACTGTTCATTGGAGTAGTTGAAGAGAAAAGAACTATCATGGATATACAAACAATAAGTCTACTAAGAAGTAAAATTCCAAAGATAGTTCCTTCATAACTTATATTAATTCCAAAAGGTAAGGAATACAAAATAGTACCTGGTCTAATAAAAGGTTGAAAAATAGCTATAAAACCTCCGAAAGGAAGAATATATATGACTCTTTTCACATAATAACTTATTGATATTTTAGAAAAGAGAACAAGCATAACTATATAAACCTCAAGTAAAAGCAGAATCAATAAATCTGAACTATATACACTATAAAATATTAGTATCAAAGTCATGATTAACTTTATTCGTGCATCTAAGTTGTGAATAACACTATCCTTTCTTGCTTCTAATTCAAGAGTATTTAATGATACATTCATTGTATCCACCTTTTAAGTTTCACAATAATCTCAGTCCAACTATAATTATTTATCTGACTTCTTTTTTAAAATAGAGCCAACAAAATATGCTAAAGCAAAAACTATTATAACACCCATTACAATAGCTATAGCACCTGAAATAGGACTATCACCAAATATAGGAATCTTATAATCTGGCATTATTGCTTCATGGACTGCTGGAGCATCAAGAGCTCCTGGATTTAATTTTTCTGCTGTGCTTTCTAATCCATCTGGATTGGTTGAAGCAAAAAATGCCGCTGAAATAGCTATTAAAAATGCTATTACTACTCCAACAATCAATAAATTTTTATCCTTATTTTCCATATTAATCCAAACTCCCACTACTGATTAAATCTGGTCTAAGATTCTTCATAGTCACATAAACGATTGTACTAATCACTCCTTCAGCAACAAGACCTATTACAGCATGATATAATCCCATAAAAATTAATCCAGCTTCTAATGGGAATGTTCCTGCTATAGATAATTCAAAAGCACAAGCTACCGCTGCAATAAATATTGCTAAAAAACTTCCTATGAAAACAGATCCAGCAGATTTTATTAAAGGTTTAAGTGCTTTAAAAACATAAAAACCTACAAATGATCCAATAATACCCATGTTGAATATATTTGCTCCAAGAACGGTTAAACCACCATCTCCAAAAGCTAAAGCTTGTATTATAAGCACCACTGAAATAACTAAAAAACCAGCATAAGGACTTCCAAGCAAAATGGATACTAAAGGTGATCCTATCATATGCCCACTTGTTCCCCATGGAATAGGAATATTCATTGCCATTATTGCAAATATTCCAGCCCCAAGAACTGCAAGTAAAGGTATTTGTCTCTCATCTAAGTTGTTTTTTGCCCAATTAACAGCAAAATAACCCACTATAATTACTATAACATAGTATACTATACATTGTGAAATCGGTATAAAACCATCTGGTATGTGCATCTTTTTCCTCCTTATAAAAATTTGAATACATTAAATTAAATAAAAATGGTTTAATAATTAATCAAAAATGATATCATTACCATTTGCACCATCTTTATAACCATGATTGTAATAATCAACATCAATATGAGGACTTCTTATACTACCACGATCCCAGAAATTAATATAAATACTTCCACCATTATAATTTTTAATTTCTAAAATAGTAGTACATGCTTTAGGAAATGTATCATCTGTAAAATGAAAATAAAGATCTTTACCTATTAATTTTGAAGATATATTATATTCTCGATGATAACCTTCTTTAGCACTTGAAACACCAATAGGAGGAGCATTAGGATCACAAATCCATACATCACGACCATCAGTTCCTGTATCAATAGGCGAAATTTCTACAGCATCACCAGTCCATCTATAACCATTAGGGACTGGTTCACTGCTTGGATAATTTAAAGTTAATGTTCCTGCAGTAACATTACCAATTGCACTAATAGCTAAAATAGCTATTAGGACTAAACTTAAAATTTTCAATTTCATAATTTTTCATATCCCCCATTTTTTTTAATTAAATATAGTAGTTTTGCACTGCTGTTAAAATAAGAAAATTTATCTTAACATATGAAAATTTATTGCTCACTATATAAATATGTTGCTAAAAGTTTTCTCAAATCATCATAAATCACCCAATATTTTCTAAAAAAT
>JAITOM010000170.1 GCA_031289975.1 Methanobrevibacter sp.
TTCTACTTGAATAATATAGTCGTGAAGCATACATTTTATTAATTATTGTATTCAAGTCAGGAAATATATGCTGTAGGTTTGTTTTAAAGATTAATTTATCTTTCATCATTCTTCCTTTCAAATTATATTGTCTAATGGAGATGACTCTTGTATTAAATGTTCTTTTAAAGATGTTTGTTTGGTATTTGCGGTCCTGTGCAAATGTTTGCCTTTTATTTGATACTCATTACTTAATGTAATTTTATTATGGGTTTCGAGAGATAATAACCTTAAATTATTCAAGTCAAAGAAATCATAATTCTCATCATATTCTTGCGGAACAGGTTTAGGAAAATGGTCCACAATATACCTATTTAATATTGGTTTACCTGTTAAAACATCAGTAGCTTGTCCGTACTTCTTAATATTTTCAAGAATAATATAGTTACGAATCTTTTTCCAATGCTGACTTGAATAATATTTTTGATAATAAGATTGTCCCACTATAAACCTCTTTTCTTCCATGCATTATTATAAGCTATTTTTGCTTCTTCTTTTGTTTTAAAAGTTCCTAAATATTTACTCTTTCCATCAATTTTAATTCCAGCAATATATTTATTATTAACTTCATAATATCCTTTTGAGTCTTCTTTTTTTTGTAATATTGAAATTTTTTTATGTTCATTATAATGTAATATTTCTAAATTATCAGCCCTATTATCAAAACCATTTCTATTTTTATGATTTGTGTCCCAAATTTTATTACTAGTATTTTTATGCCGAGGTTTATTAAATTCTTCCCACGTTAATTTTTTAATATTACAGAATTTAAATGCTACTAATCGATGTATAAATTTTCTAGTATAATGGCACCCCAAGCTTGTTACTAAATAGTTTCTAACAATCATTGGTTTTAATATTCTAAAGGTAACAGTATCTTTTTTTTGAAATATTTGTCTACTTTTAACAGAAAAACTTCCAATTCTTCCTAAGTTTGATACAACATAAAACCTATTTCTACTTTGTGTAAACATTTCTAATTCTTTCCAAATTTCATTAGAGAAATCATAGTCTTGTAGAACATCTTTAGATTCTCGCGGGTCTCTTATTGTCAAATCATAAAATCTCTCAGATTGGTGAAGTTCTTCAACTTTTTTAGTATCTTTACCAACATGTCTATCTATAAACGCTTGTGCGTCTTCTTTTGATGAATGTCTAAGAGCTCCTTGTATGATATCATATTTTTGAAATTTAGGATTACCATAAATAAATTCTAAACCAAGGTCAAATAAATCTTCACTATAATTAAATTCACATAAATAATAAGTTAAATTATCTAACATTTTTTTATTTGGTAAATGTTTTTCTAATAACTTATAAGAAGAGCAATCTGTTATATAGCAAAGCGATTCTCCTGTTTGTTTGTCTGTTAACTTAAACGATCTATTGGGGCAACTTCCATGAGGGCAGAGGAACGATTCAATAGTAAATTCTTCTGTTTCTTCTTTAAATATTCCTTCGAGATTGGTAATAGTTCTCCAATTCTTAAATAGCATTCTGATTGTCGCATCCTTCTTATGGTCAAACCTTCTTCATGAATGTTCGTGGGAGGTATAACAATTAACACGAACATTTGAAAAATCACCCCCTTTTATATTAAGAAAAGAAGAGTCTAGCAGACCCTCCTTAATTCTCTTAAAACTTATTCCTGCGTCTAGTAAAATTATTTCTTTATTGTTTTCTGATTGTATAGCTGTACAATTTCCTTTACTTCCTGTAGCTAAAATATCATATTTCATTATTCAACCTCCACGTCATACCAAGGTGTAGTCCCAGCCAATAATCTAATTGCCGTTAGTTGTTTTCCCACAAGAGATTGAAGTTCATCTAGTGAAGATATTCCTAACTTGTTTAAAAGTCTTTCCTTCTTATCCTTAGATACATAACTCTTCTTAGTTTCTTTGTTGAAGACTGAGAAGTTTTTTATAACAACAAAATCATTTTCAAGGATTAATGCTATTTTACTAAAGGGTTGATGAAGTAGAACCTCTTTAATTGTTCCAGTTACAACAGCTTTTTCTATTTCACTAGGACTAGGAAAAGGTTTTTCAAAACCATAACGAACTACTCCATTTTTATCTTTATAAGAGTAAACCTTTTTATCTTTTCCCACAAGTTCTTGAATGTTTGAAACTCCTTCAGATTTTAAGAATGTTTCTAGATAACTTTCTGATTGAATTGAAACTGTTAATAGTTCTCCTGAACCTTCTTCTAAAACATTTATTTTAACTCTTTTTGTTAACTCGTCTTGTTCAACAAACTCAATTTTTGTATTCATTTCCATAATTAAATCTCCTTTATAATAACTACTACAAACTAGTTTAACGAGGTTTCGCTCAAAACTTTATTCTTTATGATATTCTCGTTCTAATTCTTTATCTTTTTCAATAATCCTCTTGAGTCTTCTCCAGGTTCTTTGTGTGAAGTCCGAAATTAGATAGGCTAAGAGAAGAACATAACCAAAGATTGCTGTTAAGAAGAGAGTTCCTAAACCTAAGATTATTAAGTATTTGCAAAATGTTAAAAGAATGTCCTGCATTTCTCTATCCTCCTTTTGTCTCTATTTCTATTATACACTAACGCGAAAGCTTTGTCAAGGGTTAATCGATTGAAAATTCATTTTTATCCAAGCGAAGACGAACAAAGATAGGCATGCGAATTGAGGTTTCTCCAAACTTCATTGCTTTGACTTCTGCAAACATTCCTTCGATAGAATCCCAATTGGCTAAAATCATTACTCTATCATTGTCTGTGAGTCCTGAACCTATTTTGACTTGATAACCTTTATACATGCAAACCAACTTCCCTATTGTATCTTTATACTTTCCTTTACCAGGCTCCCAACCAATAATTTCTAAATCTGCAGTTTGACATTGTTTAATTTTTATTTGTTCCTTAATTCTTTTACCTTCTTGATAAAATGCAGACTCTTCATTTATTATAAAACCTTCTGAGTTTTTTGGAATCTTCAAGCTTTTTATATCCTTAGTATCTATTGGAGTTTGTTCAACTATTTGTACATTAGAATGTTGGAGTAAATACTTGAGTTGCATTTGTCTACTTATCCAAGGTGTTTCTATTAGGAAGATATCAAAGATGTGGAGACGAAGTTGTTTCTTCATTTCTATCTGCTTATTTCGAACTAAGCCACTTGTGAGATTAAAACGCTTCTGATAATCATTATAAGAATCTTCAATTAATAATTCACCAAGGAAGAAATTACCAGGTGGAAGAGTCTTCCAAATATGGGAGATTCCTGTTATTGGATTTCCTAGACTTGACCAAGCACCTTCAGAAGAAGCAATGCAGAGAATGCCATCTTTCTTCTCAGATTTCCAGTGCTTACCATCTTTAAGATCTTTAAGGTTAACAAGATTAGTTGCTTTCATTGGTTTAAAATCTAATTTAGTAATCTTCATTCTCTAACCTCTCCTCTTCTTCAGTTAACCATTGTATATGCTCTTCTGATGTCTTATTTGCTCTCTTGTTGCAAAAATCTATTTCTGCTTCTCCTCCAAAGTCATAATTATATTCCCAAAGTTGTTGAGTTAAAAATTCAATTGCTTTTTCTTGTTCAATTCCCATTATTTTGTTCTCCTTTTGTCATTG
>JAITOM010000241.1 GCA_031289975.1 Methanobrevibacter sp.
TAATCTTAAAGGTTTGAATCTATTTTTTCCATGCGACCTTTCATCTCTATTTTACTTCCGCCAATTTTTAATCTTATCTCTTTGATTGCAAGACCTATCATAATTATATCATTGCCTTCATAGATATCATAATAACCTTTATCTTTAATCTGATTTAAAGCATTGCATGTGAGTTCATCAACATTTTTATTTCTATTTTGAGTGTATTTAACTTCCATGATAATAACATGACCTTTACCATCAGTAAACGGATAATAATTATCTTCCTCTTCAATAGCTATATCCAATCTACCACTGAACATACTTATCTCTGAATCTGTGTTAAATCCTAAGGATTTTAATGCGGCATAAACAAGAGTTTGATAATACTTCCAATTACGTATTTTAATTTGATATGGAGTATTAACAATTTCTTTTTTCAAATATTTGACCAATAAATCACAGCTTCCTTCATTTAATTCTTTATAAATTTCTTTTCTTTTAGATATGAAATTATTCTCAGCTTTAGTGTAAAAGTTGCTGAAAAGATTTTTTGTAATTGATGTTTCAACTTCATGATTAGGTATTTTAAGAGTATACTTGATTTCATCATTAAATGTTTCTATTTTATCAATTGTTAAGTAACCTGATTGGAATAATAAGGGAATTTGATTAAGATTTTCAATGTCAAAAATATTAAACTCACTTTCATCGAGAATTAATGGATTAAAAACATTACCTATATTGAAATTTTCTTTAAATATCTTGATTAAAAAATTAGGGGTTCCAGAACTAAACCAATAGTTCTTAAACAGTTCATCTTTAAAAAAATTTATCACTGAATATGGGTTGTATAAGAAATTTTCACCATCCCAAGAATAACCATCATAATGATATTTAATCTTATCAATCACATCCGCATAACTAATATTATTTAAGTTAGCATATTCAATTATAAATTCTTTAAAATATTTTTCAAGTTCAACTTGAGTATAGCCACAAATAGTGGAATAATCTTTATCTAATGTTAACTGAATAATGTTATTAAATTCAGAGAATATTGATACTTTAGAAAATTTAGTGATACCTGTAACAAAAACAAATTTAAGTTTGCTTCTCCCACTTTTTAATATGCCATAAAAATCTTTTAAAGTTTTTTGAATATCAATAGCTATTTCTGCATCGTTTATGCTGTCTAATATTGGTTTATCATATTCATCAATTAAAACAACAACTTCCTTTTTATTAAGATTATAAACTTCAATTATTAAATCCCTTAATTTTTCATTAGAAAAACCTTCATTCAATTCAATATTAAAGCTGTCCTTAGCTACAGAATCAATATACTTGCTCAAAGATTTTTCAAAATTTTCAGCTGTTGCTGCTCTCAAATTGTTTAAATCTAAATTTATAACATGGTATGTTTCATCCCAATTCCAATTGTTATAGATATAAGTATCTTTAAATAGTTCTTTATTCCCTTCGAAGAGTTCTTTAAGTGTACTGATTAACAATGATTTTCCAAATCTTCTTGGGCGAGAAAGAAAATGATACGTTCCATTAAGATCCATTATTCTTTTTATTACTTCTGTTTTATCAATATAAATTTTGTTGTTGCTTATTAATTTTTCAAAATCGGATTCATCTAATGGTAATTTTGCTTTCATGTTCATCTTTAATCACTAAATACACATAACTTGATCCAATGTTATTGTACAATTATTTGTTTACTTATTATAATATAAGGCTCATGCACAGGACATGTGACAATTTTTAAATATGGAGTATTGTTCAAAACAAAAAATTTTAATTATTAGATGATTTTTCAAGACTTGCAACCATAGATAAAAAATTTTAATTATTAGATGATTTTTCAAGACTTGCAACCATGGATAAGAAATTAGATTGTTTTTTAACTGTTTTCATTAAATTAGCAGGACCTACAATAGTTATAAGAACTGTTTTTTTCTTTGAAAATCCAAAAAATGATGTTGAATCCTTTTCTAAGGTATGAACATCCACACCAATAAAGTTATCAATATCTATTTCTCTCATAGTAGTTTCTATAAGCTCTGCTCTTTCAGCTGGTGTTAAACCTCCATCCATCACAACAATATTTCCTTTTTTCACTCTTTCAATTATCATATAAATTTTTTCCATGCTTGTTGCATTTTCAAGAGCATCTGAAGATATAAAATCCATTTTCAATTCTTCCATATTAAACACCTTTATTTAAATTTTTTAATCATTTCTTTATATAAATTTTCTATATTCTTTCCTTTTAAAGCAGAAATAGGAATTACTGTATGTTGTGGAAAAACTGAAACGATTCTATTAGGATTTGATTTTTCATCATCAATTTTATTCGCCGCAATAATGAATGGAATTTTTCTTGCTTCAAGGTTTCCAATTATGGTTATGTTTGTATCCATTAAAGGGTCTGTTGTTGAATCAATTACTAATAAAACACCTGTTACATCATCTAACCATTTAATAGCTTCTATAATTCCTTTTGTAGCTTCTTTAGCTCTACTTTTAGCTTCATCTTCATCTAAACCGTATTCTAAAAAGTTTTGGTAATCGACTTTTGTGGCTATTCCTGGTGTATCTATTATATCAAAACCAAGTTCTTTATCTCCGTCTTTGATTGTAACTTTTTCTTCTTTTAAAACTGTTCTGGTTTCATGAGGAACATTAGATGATGAACCAATTTCTTTCCCCATCCAATCTTTAGCTATTTTATTTGCTAAAGTGGTTTTTCCTGAATTAGGATTACCATAAAGACCTATACTCATCTTATTTTTTTTTCCAAAAAATCTTTTTATAAAATCAAACAAACCCATTTATATCACTTAAATAAAATTTAAATAAATTTATATGTTTAATATATAATTATTAATATAATATTTCATAGTAAAGTATTCAATTATTAAATATGTTTTCATAATAAAGTAGTCAATTATTAAATTGTTTTAATTATTAAAATTAATATATAATCATTATGGAAAAGTTCTTAAATTTTAAAATGATAAATTTTTTTATTAAATTATTCAATTTTAAACATCACTTTATAAAAATCTATAATTTTAAATTTTAAATATAGTGATGTAAAAAATGTTTGTAAGTAATGATTATTTTTAAATATCTTATTTTTATAAATTTTAAATTAATTTTAAATTAATTTTTTAAATAATAATTTTTATTTATTTATTTTT
>JAITOM010000378.1 GCA_031289975.1 Methanobrevibacter sp.
TAATCCTCATTTACTTCATGCTTTTTAAATATATCCTAAATTTTTAAATATTTTTTATACGGTGTTCTGTAAAATTATTTTCTTTTATTTTAAAAACTTTTAGTTTTTAAAGTTAGAAACGAAAAATCTTCGATTTTCCTAAGTTATCTTCGATAACAAATCTTTGATTTTCTTTTATTTATATATTAATTTAATTTTTATTAGAATATTTTAATTTTCAAAAGTATCAATTAATATTTTATTAATTTATAATTAAATAATTTATTTTATTTATTTTTTAAAAATAATAATTTTAATTTTAAAACAATGAATTTTAAGAAAAATTAGAAATAACGATTTTTTACAAAAATTTAAGTTTCATACTATAAATTTAATATATTACTAATCAATATAAATAACTTTAAAAAATTCATTTGCTAAGAACTTTATGGAATCAACGATTAATAGAACTAATTATTTTTTTTAATATTTATTATTTTCTATTAATAATTTTCACATCTACTCCAATGTGCCAGATTCCTGGGCTTTTTGATTTTACTTTTCTTTTATTTAAAACTTCAATTTTTTTGTTATGATTAATAGCTATTTCTTTAATTCTATCAATCATTATTTCATAATCATTATCAAACTCATAGTAATGTATAATTCCATTATTTTTTATGAGTGAAATTGCTAAATCTAAAAATTTATATGCTGTTTGAGGAAGATTCATAATTATTCTATTAAACTTCAAGTTTTTTGAGGTGAAGTCAATAGCTACATTATTAATATCTCCATAAATAGGATTAACAATACCATTTAACTTGTTAATAGCTATATTATCTTTAAAATAATCAATAGCTATTTCATTAATATCTACTCCATATATTTCAACATTTTTATTTTTAGCTATTAAAATAGGAAATGATCCAACACCTGTAAACATATCAAGGATTAATTCTCCATCTTCAACTTCTTTTTCAACTCTTTTTCTTTCTGTTGCTAATCTTGGAGAGAAATAAACCTTTTTAAGATCTAATGCTAATTTTATTCCATGTTCTTTATGGGTTGTTTTAGAATTATCTTCACCACTAATAAGCTCTATTTCACGAGTTCTTGTAAGTCCCTTAATCCCACTTTTTTTCATAAAAACTGATCTTGTTTTTGTAAAGTCAATTGTTGTTTTTCCAATGATTTTTTTATATTTTTCAAGATTTTCAGGAATTTCAAGTAAAACTAAATCTCCAATTATATCAAATGATGTTTTCAAATCTTTAATTTCTTCATCACTTAATTTTCCTTTTAATTGTTCACTTATACTTTTTGGTTCTTTTTTGAATGGTTCAAAATCAATATCTTCAATATCTATTTTGTATAAATCATTGTTAATAGCTGCATTTAATTTAATTTCTAATTTTTCAATGCTGCTTTGACTTTTAATTGGAATAAAACCATAATTCTCATCTGTTTTAATTTTATAATTTTTATTAAATAAATTTTCTTCAATTAAAATCTTTTTAACTTCATTTATTCCTTTTAATTGAATTTTAATTGATAGCATAAAATCACATTTCTTTTTATATAAACATTCATTAGCTATTAATTTATATTAGAATTTTTATCTATATTGTATGAAATAATGTTTGTAAGTAAAGAAAAAATAAAAAATTTTTTCTAACTTAAAACAAGTTTTAAGTAAAGAAAATCTTTCAGATTTTCTAATTGAAATAAAAAATTTCATTAAAGGAAGTCAAAGATTTTCCAATTGAACAAGTTTAGTATGGAATTTTTTAAATTATACCATGAATATTAAATTTTTAATTAAAAAAATTATAATTATTATTTAAAAAATTAACTTAAGACTGTTCCCATTTACTTTTATTTTTTGTATTTTTATAAATTTGTTTTTATGGAAACTCATTTTTAAATAAATTATTTAGCTATAATATTCAGTTAATCATTTATTGTATAAACTATTACTTTTTAATAATTTATTAATAAAGAGTACAATTTCTACTGTATAAATTTTTTCTACAATATATCATTAAAATCATTGATTAAATTATTAGTCATATATTATGATTTATTTTTTAAATAAATAAATAAAAAACCAATTATATTTTTATGCTCATGATTATTTATCAATTGCAAAAGTTTTCTAATAACTAAATTGATTATGACATTAATTATTTTACTATTATTTTCATTAACTTTTAATTTAATGCATCGATACTATTGTTTTAATCAAACTTAATATTGAATATAGATTTTGAAATGATAAGTATACACGTTAAAGTTTTATAAATAAGAATTAAAATGTAATCATTTTATTATATGTCAACTTAAACATTTCGGATAGTATACCTTCAGCTATTGCTGCGGTGGTAACATTTCTCTGTCAATCAGTATTATCTGCCATCTTACCAATCAAATGTTATATATGTTCTAAATTTTTCCTGCTTAAAAATCGTATTTCAGATCTTCGAAACCCCCCATACTCTTTTTACAGTACGGATTTTTCACAACTTCTTAAATGTTAAAAAAACCCATACAATAATAAATAGTATAATAATTCCATATAACATTAACCTTGATTTTTTAATCTTATTTGATCTATTAATTAAGACTTCTTGACATTTATCTGAACATGTAGTTTCATTTAATGGAATTGGTGTCCCACAAACAGGACAATGCTTATGTACATCTACCATTTTTTATCTCCTTAAGATTATATTTACTAATAAATTTCATATTTAAAAAATAATTTAATAATAATATATTGTTGAAAAATGTCTGTAATTAATCATTTATTTTTAAAA
Organism: Methanobrevibacter sp.; assembly: GCA_031289975.1. GTDB lineage: Archaea > Methanobacteriota > Methanobacteria > Methanobacteriales > Methanobacteriaceae > Methanovirga. Next base: position 2,799 of record JAITOM010000378.1, read on the forward strand.
GGATATTCCATAGCTCTATAAGTATTTAATAACACTTATTTTCTAATATTAAGTCTTTAAAAGTTGTTTTAAGATGAAAAAAATCTTCTAAAACCATATAAAAACCCAATTAAAATCACGAATTTAAACTATGGATTTTAACTTTTAAACATTTAAAATATTATTAAATTCAGTGAATAATGATAATAAATACTTTTTAGATTTTAAAATCTTTATTTTGCACTCTTTATGCTTATTTTATCCTTTCTGTCCTTTCTCATATTTATACTTTTTCCTATTTTTTTCTTTGTTTATATATGCTTGTTTTTTTCATTTAATTTTTTCAAAGGTTTTTATTCATATTTGTATTTTTCCCCATTTACTAAGCTTTATATGGTCTAAATTATAATATTATTAGTATAAATACTTTTAAATTAGTTTTCAAATATAATATTATAATATCCACTTGTGAAGAGATTAAAATGAGTGTAAAAAAAATTAAATGGATTTAATGAACATGGCATTGATAAAAAACTTAAGAAATTAGGTAAAAATGCAAATGTTATGAGAGATATTAATCATTTTGTTCATAAGCATAGTATTCAGGATATAATCAGCGAATTTGATGATAAGTTTAGTTCTAATGTGGATCGTCCAGCAATCCTCAGAACTTTATTAATGGAAGTTGTTTTATATACATTTAGTAAAAATGTATCAAATGCTTCTAAAATAATTGACTTTGAAATAATTGACTTATCTGATAGTGATAGATATTTAAGAACATTCACTTACAATGCAAGAATTACCAACACCACTTTAAAATGTTTTTTAGAAGAGAAGAATAGAATACTCTTTAAAAAGATACATTTAGCTACTTTAGTTGAAGCTATACGATTATAATATTTTCGTTCATGTTCATTTATATGTGAATGGTACTAATGCGAATGTTATTGGATCTAAGCAATATAAAATCTATATGGATGGATATCCATGAAGTGAATCAATAAACAGATACCATAAAGGAGTAAAACAAACATTGCTTTTAGTTTCTGCTAATGAATTAGCTGCTATCAATGAAATGAACATGATAAACACAGTTTATAACATGAAACGACTAAAGACTATTCCTGAGGTATAATATTTTAATAATTATTGAAATATTGGTAAATCAGAATATAAGTTATGGAACTGCTTTTTTTAATCATCTTAGTGTGAACTTTCTCTCGATTATCAAAAAACCTGTTAATTCATGAAAAAATATTGTCATTATGGTGGCATCCACTAAACAAAATGGAAAATCATATTTAAGACAACATCCAAAATATTATAATCATGAAATTTTATTTATCTTTTTTATGGTTTCACCATAAAAAAATTAGGATTTAATCCATTGTAATAGTATTATTTATTATTTAACACTATTAATAAATATTATCTACTCACCAGTAAAAATTTAAACGGTGTCTTCATGTTATTTAAAATTTAAATTATAGATTTTTATAAAGTGATTTTAAAATTAAATAACTTAATAAAAAAATTTATCATTTTAAAACTTAAAAACTTTTCCACAATGACTATATTTCAGAATTTAGTATAAAGAAAAGTTTATAAGTCATGATATTAAAAAATAGTTATATTACTAAACTATCAATAAAGGAAAAAATATGAGTAAAATAACAAAAGATAAACTTATTAAAAGAGCTAAAAAGCTTTTTAAGAGAGAGAATTATGAGAATTGTATTAAAACAGCTAATAAGATTTTAAAAATGGATTCTAATTATTTAGAAGCTTATATATTTAAATTAGATTCTTTCATACGATTAGATAAAAAAATAAATATTGATGATTTTGAAGAAACTGTTTTAGGATATTTAACTCATTCTCCTAAGGATGAAGGGAATTATTTAGTTGCTATATACTATATTATACTTATGGATAAGATAGAACTTATTGATAAGCTTGGTTTATTAACATATATTATTAATGAAGGTATGTTATCACACCCTGAATCTTATGATATCTTGCTATTAAGGCTAAAAGTTCTTTATGAAAATAGTGAATTTGAGGAAACTATCGAGTATCTTGATAATTTAGCAAAAACAAATAAGTTTTGGAAAGATATATTGTATTTTAAAGCAAACATTTATATGGAAGAGGACAAGTATGATAAGTCTTTAGAGGTTTATAATAAAATATTAAATGATTCAAGAGACTTAGATACACTTTCAAGAAAAATTAGAACCTTACAATTAATAGAAAGAGATGATGAAGCTCTTGAAATATTAGATGGAATGATTGATGATAACGATGAAAAGAATTGGGCATTAGTAAATAAAGGATTACACTATCAAGATCAAGATGAAACATTAGCCATGGAATTTATAGATGAAGCTATTAAAAATGATCCTGAATATGGTTTTGCATACTATGGAAAAGCATCTGTTTTAGCACAAATAGATGAGTACGATGATGCAGCAAAATATCTTGATAAAGCTTTAACATATGATGTGAATCTTAGTGACAATGCAGATTTTATTTTTTTATCAGCTATTATTTGTTATCATGGTGATGATGATGGAATAGCTGCATTAGAACATTTATCGAGAATTGATTTCATTGATTATTGTTATTATGATACTACGGATTTACTTTTGGAAATGTTTCATGATATAATATCAGAAGGAATATTTGAATCTGATGGAACTCCAAATATTAATATTGATGGAGATTTTAACTTTGATAAAGAGACAATGGATCTATTCAAAAAGTCAAATGTTAATGCAATACATGTTATTTTCTATAAAAATCATGATAGTCACTTCGTTGATACGCGTATTTATAATAATCCTGTGGATAATAATTTATCACCAGAGATAATTGATATGATTGAATCTGGGGAGGATGTAGAACTTTATGATGATACACCAGAAAAAAGAGATTTAACGACTGTTGAAGATTATGAACAAGCTTTATCTGATTTTCATGATTTGAAAGGAGATGAATACTTTAAGGAGCATAAAGGTCGCTTTTGGAAATTACATGAAACTCGTCCATTTATGATGTGGTTATTTGATTATTCAGCTTTACTATGGGATGAAGAAATAGATAAAGATAAGTCAATTGACTTATTAAAATATATGATTGAACTCAATCCAAGTGATAATCAAGGAGCAAGAGACATATTGATGACAAGACTTTTAGAACTTGACAGACTAAAAGAATTTAAAGAATATAATCTTGAATATGATGATTATGGATCTTTTACACTATACAACAATGTTTTATTAGCTATTAAAAATAAAAAAAATGATGCTAAAATTAAATCTTTATTAAAGAAAGCCATTGAATTTAATGAGCATGTTATAACTTACTTAACCAATAAAAAACCAATTCCACAAACTTTACCTGAAGTTTATTCGTATGGAGGTTTAGATGAAGCTGAATATTATGTTATAATAGCTATTAAAGCGTGGAATAATGATGAAATAGCTATGAAAAAATTGAATGAATATATTCAAAGTTTAAAAAGAGATTTTTATTGAGTCATTAAATTTTTAACCTTTATAAATCAATAAAATCATAACTATGGAGGCCTAATAACTATTCTTATCAAAATTTTTAAATATTTTATTTTATTAGTAAATGTCATAGTAGATTTTAAATATAAATTAAAATTATAAAAACATAAAATTAATATTTAATTATAAATTTTAATTCACTTATAGTAGTTTTGATGAAGTTCTTAATAAATAACTTTTTTTAAAAATAAATATTATTAAAAGATATTAATTTAAAATTATTTATATTAATTAAAATAAATTTATATTATTCAAAATTTAAAATTATAGATTTTTATAACGAGATATTTAAAATTAATTAATTTAATAAAAAAATTATCATTTTAAAATTTAAGAACTTTTCCATAGGACTATAAATGATTTTTATCAAAGTTAAATTTCATGAAAAATTTGTTGAAGAATCTAAGAAGTTTATAAGTGAAACTGAGCAACAATTATTTTTTCATGCTATAAATTAATATAAAAGGTCATGTTCCATTATATGTAGTCATACATAAACATAGAAGAAAGGATGATTTTTTCATCAATTTTGGTTTTGTTACCTATTTTCAATAGAAATCTTTATATTAGTTAAATAATATATTATATTTTATGTTGTCCTTAATGATAGAAAATCTTATAAGTATTTTAATAGCATTTATATTTATTTATATTGCTTATAAAGTGTTAAAATGTTTAATTCCCTTAATTATCCTGTTTTTATTATTATATTTACTTAATAACTTTTTAAAATTTTCTACCTTTTTAAATTAATTTTTAGTGTGTGAAAATGTTGAATCTTAATGATTTTATAGAAAACTCTATTAAAAATATTAAAAATGAAATTGGAAATGATAAAGCCATAATAGCTCTTTCTGGAGGGATTGATAGTTCAGTATGTTCTGTACTTGTAAAAAATGCTATTGGTGAAAATTTAACAGCTATTTTTGTTGATCATGGATTTTTAAGGGAAGGAGAAGCTGATGAAGTAATAAATCTATTCAAAAATAGGTTGAATTTTAAATATATTGATGCAAGTGAAGAATTTTTAAAAGGACTTAAAGGAGTAATAGATCCAGAAAAAAAGAGAAAAATCATTGGAAAAATTTTTATTGATGTTTTTGAAAGAGAAGCAGAAAAAATTCACTCTAAGTTTCTTGTTCAAGGCACAATAGCTCCAGATTGGATTGAAAGCGAAGGTAAGATAAAATCCCATCATAATCTATCTTTACCTGGAGGAATGGTTTTAAAAGTTGTTGAACCTATTCGAGAACTTTATAAAGATGAAGTTAGAAATATTGGGCGAGAATTATCTCTTCCAGATAACTTAGTTAATAGACAACCTTTCCCTGGTCCAGGGTTAGCTGTTAGAATAATTGGTGAGATTACTAAAGAAAAATTAGATATTATAAGCAAAGCAGATTATATTGTGAGTGAAGAAGTTGAAAAAATAGGTTTAAATGAAGATTTATGGCAATATTTTGCAGTTTTAACTGATTCTAAAGTGACTGGTGTTAAAGGTGATCAGAGAGACTTTGGTTATCTTGTTGTTATTAGAATGGTCACTTCTTTAGATGCTATGACTGCGGAAGTTCCAGATTTACCATGGAATCTTATAAAAGCAATATCTAAAAAGATAACTTCTGAAATTAGCGAGGTTACCCATGTTTCTCTTTCAATAAGTGATAAACCTCCAAGTACTATTGAATTTGCTTAACTTAGGACTTATTCATCATAAATTTTATCTAAAATAATTATAACTATTTTCAATTTAACTTAATTAGAAATTTTGCAATGTGTCGTGTGCATGAGCCTTAATTTAATATTAATTTGAAATTTTTAAAAATATGATATTTAAAATAAATGATTAATTACAAACATTTTTTACATCACTATAAAATAATTTTGATTAAGCTTAAATATATTAGGTTAAGCTTAAATAATATTAAAATAATTATTCATCAATGTTTTTATATTAATTAATATATTATTGAATTAAATAAATAATATAGATTATTAATTATAAAATAAATAGCTGTAATTAAATTAAAAAAGATAATTATACTATATATTAATTTAAGAAATAGTATAATTAAAAGGATATTATAATTTAAAAAATAAAAAATTGTCTTTAAGGTGATATTATGATAGCAAATTCAATTAAAATAGCTGATGGTGTATATTGGGTTGGTGCTTTAGACTGGGATATACGTGATTATCATGGTTACAAATTAGATGGTACAACATATAATTGTTATCTAATTTTTGGAAATAATAAGGTTGCATTAGTAGATAATGTATATCCAGGATTTTCATCTCAACTTTTAGCAAGAATAAAAGATGCTTTTGAAAAAGAAAATAGGGATTTTAAAATAGATATTGTAGTCCAAAATCATATTGAAATGGATCATGTACACTCTTTATATGAAATCATTAAAAAATTTCCTGATGTAGAAGTTTATTCTTCAACAAGAGCAGTTTCAGGAATTAAAAACTTGTTCCCCTCATTAGAAGATTTTGAAATTAAAACTGTTAAAACTGGTGATAGTTTAGATCTTGGTGGTAAATCTTTTACCTTTGTTGAAGCAACAATGTTACATTGGCCAGATAGTATGTTTTCATTTTTAAATGAAGATGGAATACTTTTTTCAAACGATGCTTTTGGTCAGCATATTTGTTTAAGTGAAAGGTTTGACCATGAAGTATCCAATGATTTATTAATGAGAGTTTCTAAAAAATTTTTTGCTAATCTTGTAACTCCTTCTTCTCAATTGCTAGTTAAGAAACTTGATGAAGTTAATAACTTAGGAGTTTTAGATAAGATTAAAATGATCGCTCCGTCTCATGGACAAATATGGACAAAACCTGGTGATATTGTTAATGCATATAAGGGATGGGCTACTGGAGAATGTAAGGATAAAATAACTTTTATTTATGATACGATGCATCATTCAACTCAAAAAATGGCTCATGCAATGATTGAAGGTGTTTTTTCAGAAGGTTTTGAAGTGAAAACCTTTTATTTACATCCTGATGAGAGAAGTGAAGCTGTAACCGATGTTTTAGATAGTAAAGCTATTTGTTTAGGCAGTCCAACTATGATGAATAATCCATTTCCAAGTTTAGGAGACATCATTTTTTATTTCAACTGCCTAAGCTTCAATAAAACAGGCATAAATAAAAAAGCTGTTGTCTTTGGTTCTAAAGGTTGGGGTGGTGGAGCTGTTAAAAAAATTTCTAATCATTTACATGAATCTGGTTTTGAGATATTTGAGGAGTACGATGTTTTAAATATTCCTCATGAAGAAGAACTAAAGAAATGTTTCGAAATAGGAAAAAAATTAGCTCAATCACTTAAAGATTAGCTAATTACTTTTATTTTATTCATTTAATATTTTAATTCATATTATTTTAATTCATATTATTTTAATTCATATTATTTTAATTCATATTATTTTAATTCATATTATTTTAATTCATATTATTTTAATTCATATTATTTTAATTCAT
>JAITOM010000053.1 GCA_031289975.1 Methanobrevibacter sp.
CTATTTATATGATTATTAAGAGATGCAAAAAATGTTTTACCACAATCATTACATATATAACCCTGAACATCATATTCAGCATTCTCTTCATCTTTTTTTCTCAATATTCTATCATCTGAACCATTTTTACTAATGTTATCACTACCACATTCACGACATGTAGGATTAACCAATGATATTAAACCAGTAGGTTCAATAAATAATTTTTCTTGCTTTTTTTTCTCAACAACAGGTATACCAAAAGATCGATTCTAATCCTCTCTTCATTAGATCCTTTTTATCATATGAATTAACCATACCATCACCTTCAAATTTTCTATTCACTTTTAAGCCAAAATCAGCTAAATTACTCTGAATAGATCTATCATTATCTTCTTTAACAAATGATTTAATAAATATATCCTGATCTTCCTTAGAAATTTCTGTATTATCAATCAATACTGCTTGATAATCATTAATATCAGACGATATTCTTTTTCTATCCTTCTTTTTGCGAAATGATGAAATCATCGAATATTGATTTTCCTCTGCATACACATCTAAAGGAACCTGAATTTCGATGTTATCAATAATATCATCACTAAAATTTAGCCATTTCATAATATATTATATGTATTTTTATACTATATAAATGTTTTTGTTTGATCACACATGATTTAATCTATGATATAAAAAATAAAATAGTCACGAAATGCTGGGCATTAATTTAATTTCAGAATAATTTTGTATAGATAATGATGATTTATAAACATTCATAAATGTATTTAATATTTCATTATTGAAATAAAAGTTGGAAAATCGTTTTTGAAAATCGTTTTTGAAAATCGTGAAAAATGAAAATGAAAATTTCCATCCTCTTTTTACAGTGCCATATTATTTAGAATTTTATTGGTGTTATGGATGAAAAAACCAAAAATCATATATTGAAATCAGCACATATATAGTTCATTGAGAATAAAAAAATAATTGTCGCCCAATTTCATTTGAAATTAAATAATTTAATAAAAAAGATTATCATCCAAAATTTAAGAACTTTTCTAAAATGAATATAATATAAATTTTTAATTTGTAATAAATAATTGGAAATTAATCATTAAATAAATAATTGGAAATTAATCATTATATAAAAAAAATATTGGTGGAAAAAATGATAAAAGTTGGAGTACTTGGTGCAACAGGAATGGTAGGACAAAGATTTATTGAAATTCTTGATAAACATCCAGATTTTGATATTTCTGCATTAGCAGCTTCTTCAAAATCAGCGGGTAAAAGATATGAAGATGCTACAACATGGTATCTTGAGAATTCCATGCCTGAATCTGTTAAAGATATTATTGTAAGTGAAACTGATCCAAATGCAATAGATAATAATGTGGAAATTCTTTTTTCTTCTCTTCCAACTGAGTTTGCAAAAGTTGTAGAACCTAAATTCGGTGAAAATTTTATTGTAGCATCTAATGCAAGTGCAATGCGTATGGTAGATGATATTCCTCTTGTTATACCAGAAGTAAATCCTGAATTCTTAGATTTAATTGAAGTTCAGCAGAAAAATAGAGGATGGAATGGTTTTATTGTTACAAATCCAAATTGTTCCACTATTGCTTTAGCTTTAACTTTAAAACCTATTCATGATAATTATAACATTAATAGAGTGCATGTTTCAACTATGCAAGCAGTTTCTGGCGCTGGTTATAATGGTGTTCCGTCTATGGCAATTGTAGATAATTTAGTTCCATTTATCAGTGGAGAAGAAGAAAAGATGGAAAGTGAAACTTTACATATTCTTGGAACAATCAATGATGGTACAATTAAAGATGCTGATTTTAATTTAAGTGCATCATGTAATAGAGTGGCTGTTTTAGATGGGCATACTGAATCTGTTTTCATTGATCTTGATGAGGATATTAATATTTTAGATTTAAAAAATAAAATGTCTAATTTTAAAGGTTTACCACAAAAACTTAATCTTTTCTCAGCCCCTAAAAATCCTGTTATTGTCACTGAGGAGGAAAATCGTCCTCAACCTCGTATGGATAGAAATGCTGGTAATGGAATGAGTATCACTGTGGGAAGACTTAGAAAAGATAAAGTTTTTAATAATAGTTTCAAATATACTTTGGTTGGGCATAATACAGTTCGTGGAGCTGCTGGAGCTTCAATTTTAAATGCAGAATTAATTGTTAAAGAATTACTTTAAATTTATGAATAAGTTACTTTAGATAATAATTATTGAGGAGATAATATGGTATCTATGGCGAATGATAAAGAAAAGTTTGAGAAGATTATTAAATCTTGTTTATTAGAAATCAATAGCCTTAAATCAGATTTAATTAAAGTTCAAAATGAAAATAACTTTTTAAAGGATGATAAAAACATAGATACATTTAAAAATGTTATCAAAAACAAAGAAAATGAGATTTTTGAATTAAAAAGTCTTTTAAATGAATCAAAAAAAATTATATCTGATAAACAATCCATTGTTAATGAAAAAAACAGAAAAATTCAAGAATTAATGGATTTTCAATCCTCTGTTGATGAAATTAGAGATAAGCTTAAAAATGATATTAATCAATTTAAATCTGATGAATTGGAGAAAAGTCATTTTGATTTGAAAGAAACATTATTCACTACTTTAGAAAAAGATAAGTTAATAAATGAATATTTAAATGAAATTGAAGGTTATAAATCTAAAATTAATAAACTTGAAGATAATTCTTATTATGAAAAATTTTTAAATATTCAGAAAGAACTTGAATCTAAAAATAAAATAATTGAAGAACTTAAATCAAATAGTAACAATGAAAACATGACTGAATCTATTAAAAACGAATTAAATTCTAAAAATATTGAAGTTGATAATCTTTCATCTGAAATTAACGATAATAAAGAGATTATTAATCGCTACGAAATAGAAATCAATCAGCATAAAGAACTTATTAAGCAATATGAAACAGAAATTAATGATTATAAATTTAAAATAAGGGAATATGATTCTAAGATAGATAATTACAAAGTGGATTCAAATATTAATAAAGAACTTAATTCAAAAATAAAAGAACTTCATGCCTTCATTAATATGAAAAACATTGAATTAGAGGAAATTAAAGATAAGATAACAAGTTATGAAAATAAAATAAACTTTTTAAAAGAAGAAGTTGAAAGTTCAAATAATATTATTTCACAAAAAGATAAGGAAATCATTAATTTAGAGAAACAGGTTGCTATCACTGAAAATAAATTGGAATTTTCTAAAAAAGATGCTGAATCTTTAAAAACTAACTTATATGAAAAAGAAAGAATAATTAAAACTTTAGAAAATAACCTTAATATTAAAGAAAACAGTTTAAACGGTTTAAAAACGGAATTGAACAATAGAGAAATTTTTATTAATAATTTAGAAACTAAAATTTCTGAAAATAGAAATGAACTTAAAGATTTAGAAGAAAACATTGATTATAGAAAGAAATTCAATGAGTTATCTGCACAATTAAAGGAACAAAATGATAAAATTGAGAGATTAAAATATCTTAAAACATTGGTGAAGGAATTTGATATGGATTATAAAAATAGTAATGAAAAACTTTAATTTTTCATAAATATTATCCTCTTCCTTTCATTAAATTTTTAAAATATTTTCTTATTTTTCAATTGTAAAAAAAGCCATGCTAAATTTACAGTGCCAAAAAATAAATTATTAAAGTTAATCAGGCAAAAACATGGTAGAAAAAGAAGCCTATAGAATACAATTTACTATATGACCATACAATAACTGAAATAGTCATATTATAAACATATTCTAAAAAAGCAGAAGAGGTATATAACTCTAATAAATGAATATTTAAGTAAAATGGACTGACCGGGATTTGAACCCGGGGCCTCCGCCATGCCAAGGCGACAATCTACCATCTGAGCTACCAGCCCTATAAGATAATTATTTTTTAATTCATTTTATATTATCTTATATATTATTGTTTTATTTAAAAGTTTATAGTGGTTTTGTTAAAGTTCTTATTAGATGATTTTTTTTTAAAAATGAATATTATTAAAAGATATTAATTTATAATTATTTATATTTATTAAAATATATTTATATTATGGTGGAATAAAAAAAGTTTGTAATTAATCATTTATTTTTATTTGTTTAATTTTTAATAATAGTTTGTAATATTTTATTAAATTATTAATTAATAAATTTAACTATTTTATTTTTAAAAATAAATAATATTATATTTTTATTTGTGAAATTGATAATTTAAAGATATTTTTAAAAAACTCATTATTGAACTTGTTCAATTAGAAAAACAAAGTTTTTCTTCACTTAAAAACATTTTTTAGCTCACTATATTTAAAATTATAGATTTTTATAAAGTGATATTTAAAATTTAATAAAAAAAATTATCATTCAAAATTAAGAACTTTTCCATAATGACAATATACTTTAATATTTTTTTATTATTAAAAATATTATTTAATAATATATTGATTTATAAAATATTAATTATAATTAAATTATATACCTAATAAATAAAAAAAATTAATAATTTATTTTTATCAAACTTTTTATCTTAAATTATATATTAACTATTATACTCAATGAATTTTAAGTTATGGGTATAACTTATTAATTATTTTATTCACCTCTTCGTCTTGTTTCATGGATTCTTTGAATGTGTTTACTTGAACTAAATTAGCATTAGTTTCAGGATACCTAGGAACAGCTGAACATCCTCCATCATTTAATTCAGAGATTGGAAATGTTCCTATTTTTTTAGCTATTTTTTCTATTTCTACTTTATCAAACCCTATAAGGGGACTTAAAATTGGAAGGTTTGTTTTTTCTCTTGTAGCTAAAATATTGGGTAGTGTTTGAGATGCGACTTGACCAAGACTACTTCCATCAACAATAGCCAATGCATTTTCTTTTTCAGCTATTTTCTCTGCAATTTTATACATTCCTGATTTACAAAGAACACAAGTTAATTTTTCAAGGGCATGTTCCTTAGAAGCTGCTAAATATTCTCCATAATCAACTATTACAGTTTTAATTTCAGAACCAACCGCGTATGTGTTAAGTTGCTCAATTAATTTTTTAAAGTTCTCTGTGACCTTTGGACCAGCAAAAGGAGCATTATTAAAATGAATAGCCACAATTTCACAGCCACGTTTCATCATTAAATATGATGCAACTGGAGAATCTATACCACTTGAAACAAGGGCAACTAAACGACCTTGTGTTCCAAGAGGTAATCCTCCAGTACCTTTCATCTTCTCATGGAAAATGTATGTATCCTCTCCACGTATTTCAAGAAATATTGTAATATCTGGATTTCTTAAATTAACTGGACTACCAATTTTTTTTACAACCACAGAACCAGCAAAAGCTGAAAATTCTTGGGATGACATGTCATGTTTTCCAACTCTTCTTGTCCTTATTGCAAATGATTTTTGTGAGTTAATCAATCCTGATTTTTCAAGTTCATCAACATAATCCATTAAGTATTCCTCAATGTTTTTTAAATCAGTTTTTAAACTAATAGCTGGAGAGTAGGAAACAATTCCAAAAATTCGTGATAAAGTTTCTAAACCTTCTTCAAAGTCTTTTGGATAAATAAATAGTCTTGCTTGATTGAGATTTAGTTTACAATCTAAAGCTGATTTTATATTAGAGACTAATTTATTTTCAAACCTTTTTCTAACTCGTGGACTTTTTAAAGCAATTTCTCCATATCGACCAATAATTAAATCATACTTCATATAATCTTATCCTAAAAATTAAATATTTAAAGTAAAAATTCTCCTTTACCAATAAGCTGTTTTAATTTAATAGCTATTTTTTTTGCTCTCTGAATGTCTGATTGTCTACATGTAATTGGCACATTGAAAGATTTATCATCTATGTTAAAATCTATAGAACCTATATTCATAGTATATGTAATATTATTAGATAGATACACACATAATCCACAACCAAAACATTTATCTAAATCAATTGTTCCATTGTCATTAATTGCATTTGTTGGACATGACTGCTTAATATTTTCATTATCTTTTTCATTGAAGCTATTAAAATCAAAGACAGGTCTTTCATCATAATCACTCCATGCTTCATCATAGTTAGTTTTAGATAAGGGTAAATGTCTTCCATGAATATCAGCTATTGCAAGAGGTATATCGCTGTTTAAGATTTTAACTTCTTCAAACACTTTTTCATTCAACATTGGAAGTGGAATAGCTATTGAATCATAAATTTCAGGTCCTGCTCCTGTTTTAAATCCACCGATATATTCACCAGACATTTGAAGCATATCCGCAGTTAACATTAAATTAGGCTTCACATCTGAACTTCTTGTACCACTACCTAAAACCACTCCTTTAGCTCCATTAATTAAAATTTTAGTTCCTTCTTTAATTAAGGTTCTACTTACATTGTTTTGTATTGGATTTAATTCACCACAACCAGAAAAAGTAAGCTGATTATAGGATCCTTTCATTGGAATCCCATTAAATATTGAATTAACGACATCATTTTTTGGGTTTATAAAAGCAGTGTAATTTTTAAATGCCATTCTTGTTCCTATAATTTGAGCTCTTTGTAAATCATCAACTGTTATGGTTTTCTCAAATTTTACTCCATCAATGGCTTCTACTTCAAGATCAATTTTTTCTCCATTTAAAATATCTTTAAATAAAAATCCTCCACCATATTGATGGTTTTTTACACTATGCTCTGTTCCATATACAATAATATCCACTGAACCTAATAATTCATTAGGGCATGGTCCTGGAAATGCAGGAACTCCATTAAGATAAACTTTTTTAGCTTTTTGGAAAACTCCAGGATCAGTAACTTCAACATGAAAAATAGCTGCTGTTCCAGACATTATTCCACAAGTTCCTGTTGTTACTACATCAACATCTTCAAAACTCAATTCTTCTTCATTTCTTATTGATTTTTTTATTTCCTCTGCTGTAAAAATATTGGCTTTGCCATCAGCTATTTTTTTATTTATTTCTTCTATTGTTCTTGTCATTGTATCCTCCTTAAACAGATTGAGTGTAATATAATTTTTATAAATTTATTTAAACATAAATTTATTTAAAAATTATGTTGTTATATACTACATTGTTTCTCATTATATATAAATCTTAACAATTGTTATATTTTAAATTTTATGTTTGATATTAATAATATTTTCATTGTATAAGTGGTTTTGATAAAGTTCTTAATAAATGAACTTTTTTAAAAATAAATATTATTAAAAAATATTAATTTAAAATCAGTTATATTAATTAAAATATATTTAAATTATTTAAATTTTAAAATTATTAATTTTTATAAAGTAATATCAAAAATTAAATAATTTAATAAAAAAATTTTTCATCCAAAATTTAAGAACTTTTCCAAAATGACTATAATATAAATAATTTTAAATTAATATTTTTTAATTTAATAATATTTATTTTTAGAAAAGTTATTTATTAAAACCTCTATCATTTATTAAAACCTCTATCAAAATCAATATATTTAATCAGTATAGTCAAGAATCAAATTTTCGGCATTTTCAAAATTTTTTAATTTTATTAAAATATTTTAATTTTTAGAATTATTCTTTATATTTTTATTAATTTAAATTTTAAATGTTTTATTT
>JAITOM010000149.1 GCA_031289975.1 Methanobrevibacter sp.
AAAGACTTTCTATTAAATATACTCTTAGATGGAGGTCTTGTAAATCATTATACCAACACCATTAAATAATTACTTTTATGATTATTTAAATTATAATGGATTATAAATACTATTTATAAATGTTTGTAAGTAAAGAAAATCAAAGATTTGTTATCGAAGATAACTTAGGAAAATCTAAGATTTTTCGTTTCTAATTGAACAAGTTCAATAATGAAGTTTTTAAAAATGAAGCATACTTATTAAATTTTTAATTACAAAATCATAATTATTATTTTTAAAAATAAAGAAATAAAAATTATTATTTAAAGAATTAATTTAATTTTAATTTGAAGTTTTTAAAAATATGATATTTAAAAATTTCATTAATTACAAACATTTATTAATTATAGTGGTTTTGATAAAGTTCTTAATAAATGAATTTTTTTAAAAATAAATATTATTAAAAAATATGGCACTGTAAAAAGAGGATGGAAAATCGAAATCTGGAATTTGGATTTGTAGCAAAAAAAGTTTAGACCATATACATGTCATTGAACTTTTATCATCTGTTTTCAATTTTTCAATTGTGAAAATCCATGCTAATTTTACAGTGCCAAATTATTAGTGAAACTTGAGGCACCATTTACAATAAGAGAACCAATATTCATAATAGCACCTCCTCTAAATGCTGTATTACTATCAAACTTAGAACATTAGAGTTACTTACTACTGCAATTGCACCACCCCCAACTATTAGCTACATTGTTAATAAAGTTTGAGTTAACTACAAAAACATTTCATTCATGACCAGATGAATAAGCAGCACCAACATAAATCGCACCACTTTGATCTGCAGCATTACTATCAAAAATTGTATTTTTTATGGTTAAATTATCACCGTAATCATTTCATATTACACTACCATATACTGCACTATTTTTAGTGAAAACTGAATCAGTTATAGTGAATTAGTCCCATCAACATTATAGATCACACCACCAGTTTTATTAGCTTTAGATGTATTTGCATTATTTACTAATATATTTCTTGATTACATTTTTACCTAACTTAATAGTTAAATATATCATCAGGTTCATTATTTTTGAATAAATTTCTCTCTTCAAGCCCAACTATGTTTTCATTAATTGCTATTCCTCCCCCATTTTTTGCAATATTATTTTCAATTATATTTGCTTCTATATGAATATTATAACCCAAATAATCATATATAGCTCCTCCAAGTTCAATAGCTTTATTATTTTCAAATGTGGATGTGACTATATCTAATAAACCTAACTGATGATCAATAGCTCCACCATTAGAATTAGCTATACAATTTCTAAAAATACCTGCAATTATATATGTAGATCCAGAATTAATACTTAAAGCACCTCCATTATTCGCTTCACTATTTAAAAAATCAGGACCAAATAGATTAATGGAACTTTGTTTACTAAATATAGTTCCACCATCACCTGTTGCTGAATTATTGTCATAAATGGAGAGTTTATCTCTTAAACTACTTTTTTGAACATGTATGGCTCCACCATCAGCATTAGCAGTATTGTTAATAAATTTGGTGGAACTATCAATACTGGCATTACTTTCACTATCTATGCTAACAGCTCCTCCATTAGAAGCTTTATTGCCTCTAAAATCACAGTTATTAACATTTAAATCTGAAGATGAAACAGATAAAGCTCCACCATTACCATAATTTGCAACATTATTAGTAAATTGTGAAGTTGAAACATCCAATTTTCCATCGAGAATCTTAACCACTCCACCATCACTATTTACATTGTTATCTGTAAATATGGTGTTTATGATGTTGACTTCAGCATTTTCATCAGCATAAATAATACCATTATTTTCAGCTTCATTATTTTTGAAAATGGAATTTATAACCGTTAGATGTGATCCTTTTGCATATATACATGCACCATCAAGATCTACAGTATTCTTTTCAAAGGTACATTGTATAAGTGTTACATTGGATCCTATCCATGAACTGGTTGCACCAGCGAAATCTGTTGCATGATTTCCTTTGAATGTACAGTTTTCAAGTGTAGCATTCGCATTTGAAAATCCTGTTGCACCAGCACCAGCATCTGCATTATTATCTTCAAATACACAATTTTTAAGATAGCTAACAGATGCATAACCATGATAACCAGGACCATGAGCACTATTAGCATTTTTAAAGATAATATTGGATACCTTAACATTTAATCCTTGACCGTTTGCCAAGAAAATAAAATTTTGTCTTTCTCCATCGAAGACAGTATCAATATCGCCTTCAATTGATATATTTTTATCAATCACAAGTCCTGTATGCTGATCTCCTTTATAAAGACCTTTTAGAACTTTTATTGTTCCTCCAGATTTACTTTGACTTAAAGCTTTTTCCATACTTCCTAATGGAGAGTTTGGAGAGGAACCATCTCCAGTTCCATCTGGAGAAACATAAATCACATCATTATCTGCCATAAGATTGATACCATTTTGGATATCAATATTCGCATTAGCACTAACACTTAATACACAAGCACTAATTAATATTAATATTAACAATTTTTTCATCATATTATATAGCCTCCTAAAATATAAAAATTAAATGGAGAGTTTTTAAATCCTCAAATAAAAAAAATTTCTATGAAGAAAACATTGAGGATATATTATAAAAACTCTTTCATTTAATACTAATTCAATTATTTATTTAAATAAAAAACTTTCTGCTGTAACAGGCACAGCCCAAGGTACTAAGGCAGATACACTAGGAATACGAGGTTTGACAAGTATATAATCTCCATTCGCTTTTGTATTTGGATTTCTATCTAGTTTAGAATTTTCGAAATCCACTTGGGTTTTTTCAGCTATAGGGATTTTTCCACTTGCTAAATTAATATCATGGATATAAACCTCATAAGAAGTAGTACCTTCTGGTGGAGTAATTATTTCACCAGTAACATCATCTGGAGTTTCACCAAAATAGACACACCATCCTCTTGAACCACCTCTATCAGTGAGATTTAAATCACTATATTCTTTTACTAAAGAATCACCTTCATAAAACCTTAAATCAGCAAATTGAGTATGTACTTCACTTACACGGTTAGTATATTCAGCAATTATTAGATTTCCTCTTGCACTTGGATCCCAATCTCGAGGAATAGCAGATACTGCTGCTATTGAACTTCCAACCATTAGTACCATTAGTACTAATCCAAATCCAATTTTTTTATTTAACATATTTTATTTCAACTCCTTTTTTTAATTTAAGAATGCTTAAGAAAAAATATTATATATTAATACTAAATTCAAAAAAAGTATTACTAATTTTTAAAAAAGTATTACTATTTCTTAAGCAAAGAAACCTATGAAATAAAAAAATTCTTTCAAAGGTTTATATGGAAATTTCATACCAACAATTCATTGAATCCAATTATTATTTAAAGACTCAAAAAGTAATACAAAATTTCCATTTAATAATATGTTTTCCATAGTATATAAATGTTTTAGTTGTGTTGAGGATGCAAACTTTTGTTGAGTTTTTTATAAAGTATAGTGGAATAAAAAAAGTTTGTAATTAATCATTTATTTTTATTTTCTTAATTTTCAATAATACCATTTAATATTTTATTAAATTATTAATTAATAAATTTAAATATTTTATTTTTAA
>JAITOM010000210.1 GCA_031289975.1 Methanobrevibacter sp.
TAATTTATTTAAAATTCAATTAAATATTTGCAATCAGAAATTATTTTTATTTCTTTAAATTATTTAAATTAAATTTAAAAGAGTAAATATTAATATTTAAAAAAATTAATTTGCAAAAAATTTTTTGAATTAATACAAAAAATTAATTATACAATAAATTTAATTAGGTGGGAAAAGAAGTAAATTACTTTATTTGAGAATTAAAATCAGTTTTATTCTATGAAATCTGGTGATTAAGATAGAATTTCTTAAAATTATGAAATACTGTTTAAAATAATATATTAGTTAAATATAATTGATTTTAATAAGTTTTCAAAAATAATTATTGCCCACTTTAATGCAATCTTTTCCTAAAAATATTTATATGATGAAAACAATAATTAATCAATATAATCAAAAGTATTGGTTATAATAATTTAAAAGGAGGTGTAGTACAAATGATGATTCAACTCGATTTACAACATTTCTGTTGTGGTGAAAAAGGATGTGAAATGGAAATCACCTATGGTGAAATGATGGATGTAGAATAAAGTTAAAACTTTATTTCTTATTTTTCAATTTTTTATTTTTCAATTGAAATACTAATTACATTATTATTAACTTTTAAATATTCTTTTTATATCTTTAATTAAATTCAGATTTTCATTTAATTCTTTTATTAGGATTGTTTATTAATTAATTCATATTTCATTTAGAATATATTCTATTTCTTCTTTTTTGTAACCTAATTTTAAAAGTAAAGTGAAAAAAGAATTAATATTATCCTGCTCTTTAATTTTATTCCAATTTTTAAAATCATTGTTTAAAATAGCTGCCAATATTATTTCTATTCCAATTAAAGTATCACTATCAATACCTACAATATACTCCTCATTTTCAAAATGATTTTTTGAATCCACTAATTCAAAACTTTCATCTACACTATCCCTTTTAAGTATAGCATGTTTTATTTCAAAATTCATAGTCTTTCAATTCCATAATACAATATATAATCATTTAACTTAATAAAATAAATGATAATCTATTGAAAGGATTTAATTTTCTCATATCCCTTTTCAATAGCTTCAATATTCATATCATGAAGCTTTGGTTTTAAATTATCTTTCATAGATGATATAATTTTATTTTTAGATATTGGAAAAGTTTTATCTGCTGTTGCAGCACCCAATAAAACCATGTTTAAAGTTAATAGATCACCTGATTCTTTAGCTAATTGATCACCATTTATAGGATATATGTAATTATAGTTCTCTTTTAAAATAGCTATTATTTCCTTAATATCTGGATAGTTATTTTTTTGAGATGTAATATTAGATGGTATTATTGGAGTAGTATTAAATAAGATTTTAGTGTTGATATTTGCTTTATTTAAACTTCTTACAACTTCAATTGGTTCAAAACCAATTATCATATCTGCATTAAATTCTTCAATGAGTGAACTTTTATAGTTTCCAATTTTAAGTTCCGTGGATACAGCACCTCCTCTTTGAGACATTCCATGAATTTCACTCATCACCACATTCATTTTTTCATTCATAGCTCCATTTCCAATGATTGTGGAAGTTTTTATAATTCCTTGACCTCCAACACCACAAATATAGATAGTGTATGAATTTTTACAAAATTCAGGATTTTTTGAATAAATATCTTTTTTCATGCTAATCATCTAAAACTATCTTTAACTTTAATGGCTTTCTCTTTACACATTTGAGTACAAGTGGTACATCCTCTACAATTAAGATAATCTATAACAATTTTATTATTTTTAATTGAAATAGCTGGACATGCAAGAATTTTAACACAATCTAAACAGTGACTACATTTATTATAATTAATTTCCATGGATTTTTTCTTTTTTAATCCTTTTATTAATGCACATGGATATTTAACTATTATAACAGCCACCCCATTAAATTCAATGGCTTTTTTATAAGTTTCAATTGTTTTTTTTAAGTTTAATGGGTTTATTACCTTTACAAATTCAGCTCCCGAACCAATAGCTATTTTTTCAATAGAGATTTCAGGGGCTGAATCCCCCATTCCATCTACATTAAGTCCTGGATTTGGTTGACCTCCAGTCATTGCAGTGGTTCTATTATCTAAAACTGTAAGAACAAATTTATCTTTATTATGAATACCGTTTATCAGTGGGGAGATTCCACTATGGAAAAATGTGGAATCACCAATAAAACTCATAATAAGTTGATTTGTTGCCTTTGAAAATCCACCACCATCTCCAACACTCGAACCCATTGATAATAGATAATCAGCTGTTTGGTAAGGTGGATTAATACCTAATGTATAACATCCAATATCTGATGCAAATATTACATTATTTTCAGGAATGTTAAGTTCTTTTATTGTTCTTTTAACTGCAAAAAATGTTGATCTATGTGGGCAACCAGCACAAAATGTTGGTGGTCTATTTGGAAGGTTTTCAACTAAGTTGTTGAGTTTTGTGTTTTTTAATTTCCTATTTTGATTATAGTCATTGATTTTAATTTTTTTACTATTAAATTCACTCACAATATTTTTAATATTATTTTCTTTATTAGCTATTTTATAAAAATTTTTAAATGAATTTAAAATAATATCTGGACTAAATTCATAAATCACAGGGAATACATTGTTTAATTTTCCAAAAACAGATAATTTCAGCTGATGTTTAGCTATAATTACTAAAACTTCTTTTTCTATTATGGGATCGACTTCTTCAAGTATAAAAACTCCATCTAAATTCTTGATAAACTTTAAAACTTCTTTTTCAGGGAAAGGATAAGTAAATCCTAATTTAAGAATATTTATTCCTAAATTATATTTATTAACAATATCATAGGCATAATTAAAACTACTTCCACTTGAAATAATTGCTAAGTTAAACTTAAAGTTTTTTTTTAATGTGTTTGAAGGTGAGTAGATTTTATTTAATTTATTATCTATTTTTTTAATATCTTCAAGCTTTAAAATCAAATTTTTATGCATTTGAGCTGCATTTTTAGGAATGGGAACATATTGATCTGGATTTTTCTTAAAAAATCCTTTCTTCCAATGAACATTTTCAAGAATGTTATTATTGTTAATTGTATTGTTTATTTTGTTAATTGTATTGTTTATTTCTCCTAATTCTACAATTCCTCTCATATGGGATATACGAGTAGTTGTACGGATTATAACTGGAATTTTGAATTTTTCAGAACGCTCAAATCCATAGATCATCATATCTTTTATTTCCTGGGGATTTGAAGGTTCTAAAATAGGTATCTTAGCTAATCTTGCATAATGTCTATTATCTTGTTCATTTTGAGATGAAAACATTGAAGGGTCATCAGCAGTTAATATTACCATTCCAGCATTAACACCATTATAAGCTGTTGTTATAAATGAATCAGAAGCAACATTTAAACCTACATGTTTCATAAAAGTAAATGATCTAAGTCCTGATACTGCACCTGTTGCTACAACTTCCATAGCAACCTTTTCATTAACAGAAAATTCAAAGTATATATTAGTATCCTTTGAAAGGTAATATAGTATGTTCCCTATTTCAGATGATGGAGTTCCAGGATAAGTAGCTGCAATCGAAACTCCTGCTTCGATGGCTCCACGAACGGCAGCTTCATTGCCAAGTAAAAATAATTTTTTTCCAACTTCATTGCTTAAAAGCTTTTCTAATATCATTAAATTCACCAGTAACCATTAAATGGATATTAAATTTTTTCATCACTTAAATTTTTTCATCACTTGCCCTTTTAGCTTCTAATAATATTTTAGTTACTTCTTTAGATCTTGCACCTTTATCTAACCTCCAACTTTCAGATGCTCTCTCATCTAACCAATTAGCTAACTCTTCTGGTAATGATATATTCATTCTTGATTTTTCTGATAGTTTCCAAATTTTATCAACTTCATCTTTTTCAACCATAAATATTAATTTATTTTTATTATATATATTTATTTTCTAATAATGTGTTTAAATAAGTATTTATTTAAATTTTTATATAAACAATTAGATAAATATAAGTTCAATTAACTATTTTTTTACTTACTTATATATCATATATAAATAAATATTTTTGCGTGTATGTGTGTAAGTAAACATTTACTAATTATTTTTTTATTAATTAAATCTATTATTTATTAAAATCACCCATATAAAATAAGTATAATACAAAAATAAATATTATAACTTAATATTTAAATATTTAATAAATTATAAGCATTATAAAATCATTATAACTTCAAATTAAAGATTTTCAAAATAAAAATTTGTGTGTATGTGTGTACACACTCACACAAAGAATAAAGTATATAAAGGGATAGAATAATACAATAATATAATCATATGGAAATAATGTAAAAAGAGTATTTTGATTTCAAATAATATCCTTTTATTATTGATAGTACATGTGATTATTTTGAATATATTCAATAATCCATTAATTATGTGCTTACTGCAAATAACCTGTATGAATATGAAACCATGAAAAATAGAATAAATGTATATTAATTGGTACAAGTTTTTATTTAAATCAATCCCCCCATATAAAAATCGATTACTAAATACTAATTAAAATAAAAGATTACCCACATAATTCATTCAAAAAATGAAACATCACCCATATAAATGAATAAATTAGAAATTAAGACATTAATAATGGAAACGAATTTATACAAAATACAATGAATAAATAAGAAAAATGGAGTGTTAATATGATAGCATACAGCCAAGGAAAAGTAATAATGATCCTAATTCTTCTTTTATTATCATTTGGAATTGGATCCACTATTGGAATATCAATGGGAATATAGAAAATCATTAAAATTGTAAAACGATTAAAGAATTAGATAAAATCATAGACTATTTCTTAATTATAGTCTTTTGTAAAATTAATTTTTTCATGTTAAAATTTGAGTTGGGTTTTCATGAAAATTTTATTTTAATTAAAATTGTTAATTATTGAATTAAAATAATTATACAAATTATTTATTTAAATAAATATATTATAATAATTAATATTAAAAAATAACAAAAATGTAAAAATTAAGTTATGTTTAAAGAAATATTTCATTATATGGTATTTCCAAAATATTTATTTAAAAGTTAAATATATAGTGGTTTTGGTGCGACAGGATAGGGTCTCTATTCTTCTTCATTAATTCAGTGAAATATTGCTAAATATTTTAATCCCAGTTGTGTGGGATTTTCTCCCCAGAAACTCTTAAACAAGTGATTGG
>JAITOM010000292.1 GCA_031289975.1 Methanobrevibacter sp.
ATATTTATATTTTTCTTTTGATTGATTATGTATTTGTGGATTGAAGATTTATTATCAAACTTAATATTTTATTGTGATAAAGTATTATGATTTCATCCGTAACATATTTGACAGAAACATGAAAATCTATAATTTTAAATATTGATTTATAAAAATCTATAATTTTAAATTTTAAATAATATAAATTTATTTTAATTAATATAACTAATTTTAAATAAACATTTTTTAATAATATTTATTTTTAAAAAATTATTTATTAAGAACTTTATCAAAACTACTATAAATAGTTTATTTTATTTATTTTTTAAAAATAACAATTTTAATTTTAAAAAAAAAATTAATGTATTTTATTATTCAACAAATTTTTTGCAAATTATTTTTTTAAATATTAATATTAATCTTTTAAATTCAATTTAAAGAAATAAAAATAATTTTTGATTACAAATATTTAATTGAATTTTGTAAAATTAATATAGAAATAAAAAGAAAATAATTTCACAAAACACTAATTAGAGAGGTAATATTAAATGTTTTTAGATTCAATGAATTCAATGACATTATTATTTGTAGCTTTATGTATCTTTGCAATTGCTTATAGATTCTATGGAATGTTTATAGGTAAGTATGTTTTAAAGCTTGATGATAATCGTGAAACTCCAGCCATAAAATATGAAAATGATATGGATTATGTTCCAACCAATAGAAATCTTCTTTTTGGTCATCATTTTGCAGCTATTTCCGCGGCGGGTCCTTTACTTGGTCCTGTTCTTGCAGCACAATTTGGATTTCTTCCTGGTGCTTTATGGATAATTATAGGTTGTGTACTTGGTGGTGGAGTTCATGACATGATTACTTTATTAGCTTCAATTCATCATAAAGGTGAAAGTATTGCAAAAATAGCTATTAAAGAAATTAATCCAAGAGCTGGAGGAGTAACCACCATTGCAATATTATTTATTTTAGTTTTAACCTTAGCTGGACTATGTTTAGCTTGTGTATCCTCCCTAAACCATGCCCCCTTCTCTCTCTACACTGTTTTAATAACCATGCCAGTAGCTATTTTAATGGGGTTGATTATTAAAAAAAGAGGAAATATTGTTTTAAGTAGTATTGTAGGAATTTCATTATTATTTATAGGAATTGTATTAGGAAATCATGTATTGGAAATTGATTTACTTAGAAACTTCCTAAATTGGGATGCTGGAACTGTTACAATAGCTATTATGATTTATGGATTTATTGCATCTGTTTTACCAGTTTGGTTACTTTTAGTTCCTCGTGACTATCTTTCAACTTATTTAAAAATTGGTACAATAGCTTTACTTGCTATAGGAATTATATTTGTTCATCCTGATTTATTGATGCCCGCAGTTACTCCATTTATTAAAGGTGGAGGACCTGTTATTTCAGGTTCAGTTATACCGTTTATTTTTATAACAATAGCTTGTGGGGCAATATCTGGATTTCATTCAATAGTTGCATCAGGAACAACATCTAAAATGTTAAAAAAAGAAACTGATGTTGTTTTTGTAGGTTATGGGGCCATGATTGTGGAAGGGTTTGTTGCTATCATGGCATTAATAGCTGCAACCACACTTATGCCTGGAGATTATTTCGCGATAAACACCCCTATAAATTTATATCCTGATTTCATTGCTGCAAATCCTACACTCGCACCTGTTGACTTAGAATATTTTACTAACATTATTGGTATAAATCTTCAAGGTAGAACTGGTGGGGCTGTTTCATTAGCTGTTGGTATGGCTCATATATTTAATAAACTTCCTTTCATGGATCAATTAATACAATATTGGTACAATTTTGCAATTATGTTTGAAGCCGTTTTTATTCTTTCAGCTGTTGATGCTGGAACAAGAGTCGGAAGATTCTTTTTAGATGAAATATTTGGTTACACTTCCAATAAATTTAAAAGCGGTAAGTGGATTCCTGGTATAATTATTACAAGTGGGATATTTACATTAAGTTGGGGTTACTTAGCATACACAGGAAACATAAGCAGTATATGGCCATTATTTGGAATTTGTAATCAATTATTAGCTGGATGTGGATTAATTATTGGAACTACAATGTTATTTAGGTTAAACAAAGGAAAATATGTCTTATTGACAGCTATCCCAGGAGTATTTATAAGTTCAATGACATTTTGGGCAGGATACGAACAAGTGATAATGTCTTATCTTCCTGAAGGAAATTATTTACTCGCTACTTTAACAATAATTGCAATGTTGTTAATGATATTTGTATTCATTGAAGCTTTTAGAAAATGGATAAGATATATTAAAACTAAAAATATTAAAATTGATGAGTATGGAGAAGAAGTAAAAGAAATTGTAATGGAGTAATATTTAAGGCAGTGTAAAATTAGCATGGATTTTTACAATTGAAAAATTAAGAAAATTGGCTAAAAATTTGATAACATGTATATGGTCTAAATTTTTTCTGCCTAAAAACCAAAATTTGGATTTTAAATTTCCATCCTCTTTTTACAGTGCCATATTTAAAAATGAAAAGATAAAAATTATTATTTAAAAAATTAATTTAATATTAATTTGAAATTTTTAAAAACAAGATATTTAAAAATAAATGATTAAGACTCATGTACACGACAATATTACAAAATTTTTAATTATAGTCATTTTGGAAAAGTTCTTAAATTTTGGATGATAATTTTTTTTATCAAATTATTTAATTTCAAATATTAATTTATAAAAATCTATAATTTTAAATAATATAAACTTATTTTAATTAATATAACTAATTTTAAATTAATATTTTTTAATAATATTTATTTTTAAAAAAATTTATTTATTAAGAACTTTATCAAAACCATAATATTTTAAAAAAAGTAGAATGCTTTTTAGAAAACTTGTTTTTTTTTATTTATTTCATTTAATAGCTTATTAGAATCAACTACCATCGTTTAGTAGCTCTTCCTCTTTTACTTCCAGGTTTCCTATAGTGGGATTTCTGTCTGGTTCT
Source organism: Methanobrevibacter sp. (assembly GCA_031289975.1). Taxonomy (GTDB): domain Archaea; phylum Methanobacteriota; class Methanobacteria; order Methanobacteriales; family Methanobacteriaceae; genus Methanovirga. The sequence continues at coordinate 3,001 of JAITOM010000292.1, forward strand.
TTTATTTGTTCCTTTAACTTTTGACATTTAATTCACCTCTAATAATTTTAATGAAATTGGGTAACAATTATTTTTCATGCTATATATGAAATAATGTTTTTAAGTAATGTAATTTTTTAAATTGTAATATTAAATTTTTAATTAAAAGAATTATAATTATTATTTTTAAACATACAAATAAATTCTCCTAAGTTGAAAATAAATTTTCAACAATAAAAAAAAATAAAAATTATTATTTAAAAAATTAAGTTAAAATAAAAATTATTATTTAAAAAATTAAGTTAATATTAATTGAAATTTTTAAAAATAATATATTTAAAAATAAATGATTAATTACAAACATTTTTACATCACTATATATTAAAATTTTTTATAGATTAAATTCTTTAAATAGATTTAATAATAAATAGTATAATATATTTTTAATATTATATAAACATTTTTCTAAACTTTAAAAAATTAGATGTCATGAAAAATTCAACTGATAGAAATATAATACTTTACTTAATATTATAATATTTAGTTTTTAAAGCAATTCAAAAACTTTATAATCAATGCAATAATAAAAAAAGACTTTTACTTATTACCCTACACTTATTAATTAATGAAATATTTAAACAAATTCATGAAAAAGAATATTATTTACCCTACTATGATATGAATGTTTCTCTAATTGCTTTAGCATTTAAATAGACCAATTAAAAATGGAATAATAACATGAAGTGCGATAGAAATACTAAACCTTAAAAAATAACAATCCCAACCATCAAAAATATCATTATTTTAAAATGGCTCCTTTATCAGCAGAACTAACTAATTTTTGATAAACATTTAACCATCCACTTAATTCTTTTTTAGGATGATTAAGTTTTGAAACTCTATTTTTAATTTCCACATCATCGAGTTCAAGTTCTAATTTTCTATTTTTGATATCTATTTCTATTAAATCTCCATTTTCAATTATTGAAATTAAACCATTTTCAATTGCTTCAGGAGATATATGACCTATACATGGTCCTCTTGTTCCTCCTGAGAATCTACCATCAGTAATAAGAGCTACTTTTTTAATGGACATTCCTGCAAGGGCAGATGTTGGATTAAGCATTTCTCTCATCCCTGGACCACCTTTAGGTCCTTCATATCTAATAACAAGAATATCTCCCTCTTCAATCCATCCATTTAAAATTGATTCAACAACTTCTTCTTCACTATTAAATACTTTGGCATGCCCTTTATGATATAACATGTCTTCATCTACTGCAGCTTGTTTAACAACTGAACCATTTGGAGATAAATTTCCCTTTAAAATAGCTATTCCACCTTCATTATGAACAGGATTATCAATAGAACGAATAATTTTTCTATCAATGTCTTGAACATTTTTTAGGTTTTCTTCTATTGTTTTACCATTAACTGTGATTAAATTAGTATATAATTTAGATTCAATTGTTTTTAAAACTCCTGGAATGCCTCCAGCATTGTGTAAATCCAATATAGTATCATTTCCAGCAGGGCTAATAGAACATATATGTGGAACTTCTCTACTTATTTTATCAAAAAGATCTAAATCAACTTCAAGATCATTAGTTTTTATTTCATTGGCAATAGCTGGAATATGAAGTGTTGTATTAGTTGATCCACCTAAAGCCATATCAATAGCAATACAATTATTAAATGCTTTATCTGTTAATATATCGCTTAAGAGAATCTGCTTTTCTACTAAATCCATAATTGTTTTTCCAGTTTCAATAGCTATTTCAACTTTCTTTTTATCTGTTGCAAGTGTTGTTCCGCAATAAGGTAAACTAATTCCCATTGCTTCAGTTAAACAAGCCATTGTGTTTGCAGTGAAAAGACCTGAACAAGAACCTTCTCCTGGACAAGCACATTTTTCTAATTCATATAACTCTTTTTCACTTATTAACCCTGAAGAGTAAGATCCAACTGCTTCATAAACACTTATTAAATCTACTTTTTCGCCTTTATAAATTCCTGGAACCATTGCTCCACCAGTCACAACAATTGTTGGAATATTTAAGCGAGCAGCACCCATTAACATTCCTGGAACAACCTTATCACAACTTGGAATAAGAACTAATCCATCGAAACTATGACCTTTAGCAACACTTTCTACTGTAGCTGCTATAATCTCTCTTGAAGGAAGAGAATATTTCATTCCTTCATGATTCATAGCTATTCCATCACAAATTGCCATTGTATTGAATTCAAAAGGATACCCATTTTTTTCTCTTACCCCTTCTTTTACAGCATCAGCTATTTTCCTAAGATGAATATGACCAGGTACAATATCTGTAAAACTATTGGCTATTCCTATGAAAGGTTTTTTAAAATCATCATCTTTAAGACCACATGCTCTAAGTAAAGATCTATGTGGGGCTCTTTTAACTCCTTTTTTTATATTATCACTTTTCATTTAATTTCCACCAGATTATTAATTTATTTATTATTTTATTATGGTTTTTATTGCTAAACCTGTAAAATTAGTGAAAAATCCATCCATTCCCATATTTTTAGCTTTATTAAATTCATCAACCGCGTTTAATGTGTATAAATGCGGTAGTTTTCCATTGAGTTTAATTTTTTTCAGTATCTCCAAATTTAATAATATTTTATCAAAACATATCATATCAATGTTATTACTGAAAAGCAAGCCATACTGGATGTTATTTATCAAAGAGATCAAAACATATCATATCAATGTTATTACTTGAAAGATGGTTTTCAATAGCAGATATTTTTCAGCGAAAAACATTGAAACTAAAATTGGTTGTTTTTTTAACAGCTAATTCGATTGCATCATATTCAAACTATTGAATTATTATTCGATTTCTTTTAATCACTTCCTTTAATGTATGGATTGATTACCATTTTCGGCGTATAATTTCAAAATTTCCTCATCACTCATATCAGAATAATTCTTTTTACTTCCTGCAATCCTTTCACCAGATTCTGATTCTATAAGAAGAGGTTTTTAAAATCTTTAAAATAATTAAAAGATACACAAACAATAAAAATTAGAGAAATTATTAATAATAATAGAATAGTTTTTTTAATTCTCATATAAGCACTTATAATACCATTAAGACACGATCATTAAGCTAAAAATAGAAAAAAATAAAGATTATTATTTAAAAATTAATTTAATATTAATTTAAAATTTTTAAAAACTGAGCATACATTCTCCTAAGTCGAAAATAAATTTTCAACAATAAGATATTTAAAAATAAATGATTAATCACAAACATTTTTCACCACTATAGTCTATTAATTTATAAAAATAAATTATAGTCATTATGAAAAAGTCCTTAAATTTTGAATGATAATTTTTTTATTAAATTATTTATTTATTAAATTATTTAATTTTAAGTATCAGTTTATAAAAATCTATAATTTTAAATTATATAATAATGAATTATATTTTAATTAATATAAATAATTTTAAATTAATATCTTTTAATAATATTCATTTTAAAAAAAAAAATTATTTATTAAGAACTTTATCAAAACTACTACAATGAAATTCTTAAAAATAAGATATTTAAAAATAAATGATTAATTACAAACATTTTTTTACACCACTATATTTTCAAAAATTATTTTAATAAAAACTATGATTAAGAATTTACATAATCTTTTATTCTTTTGGATAGCTTTGATCCTATTCCTTCTATTTTCTCAAAATCTTTTTCATTGTATGGTTTAAGATCATTTCCAAATGTTTTAATAAGTGATCTTGCTTTTTTTCTTCCTAAGTGTTTTATGCCTATTATTAATGGGATTAAATCTTCTTTTATTCCATAGTAAAGTCGTGCTGATAGAATATCTAATTGTTGTGAATAACTATAATGTCCATTTATCTCTAAAATATCTTTAAAGAATTTAATTAGTATGGATGATTCGTAAGCTGAACGTCTTGTTGAAGCAGAATAAACATTATACGCATTTTCTATTTCAAACTCATTTTTTTCATTGATCCATTCAATTAAGGAAACTGTCGTTGCTTCAGTATTTCCAATATTTGTGGTAAATAAACCAACACTCGATAGTTTTTCTCTAACAGGATCTTTTGATCTTTTCCCTTTAAATGAAATTAATGGTAAATCAGGAGTTGATGAAAGAGCATATATAACAGCATTTAAATCTAAATATTCTATAGTGTTCCCATATTCCTTAAGTTTAACAGCTGTTTCAACTTTATAATTAGATTTAGCCATTAAATCACCGAATTTAGTAACTTTTAATCCTTCTGGAGTTGGTTGGATAATTCCATTTACAATTAAAAATTCTATAGCATTTTCTATTTCATATTTTAAACTAATATCTGCAAATTCTTTCATGTATGGATCGTTCATCATTTGATATCCATAGAATGTTTTATTAAAGAAATTTTGAATTTCGTCAATATTTTTAGAAAGATTGGATGCTATTTGAGCTATAATTTGTCTTAAAATAGCATCCTTATTTTCAATTAATTTTGAGGTTGTATCCTCTATATCTCCATTAATATATCTGTCTTGAAGTTCGTATGCTTCATCTAATGATTTAGCTATTAAATAAGAGTAACCTACATCATCATACAATGGTCTTCCAGCCCTTCCAGACATTTGTTCATAATCAAAAACAGGAATAGCTTGTAATCCTTGTGCAGTCCATCTTGTATAATCTCTGATTACCACTGATCTTGAAGGTAAGTTAACTCCATACATTAAACTTGGAGTTGCAGATATCATTAAAAGATTTCCTTTTCTAAATTCTTCTTCAATAATCTCTCTTTGTTCATTAAAAATCCCAGCATGATGAAATGCAGTTCCATTTTCACAACACTCCCCTAATCTTAAACATGTTGAAGTTGGATTTGAACCTTTAGCTTTAGGAACATCTAAAATCTTATTAGAAACCTCTTTAAATCTCTTCATTTCTTCATCATCTAATTTTTTACTTATTTTTTTCCCAACATATTCTGCTAATGATTCAGTGAATCTTCTTGTAGATACAAAACTTAATATCTGTGAATTTTCATTAATACTTTTTTCAGTAATTTTAACTACAACATCATTTTTATTTTGACTATCAAACATTTCTGTATTTAAAACTTCCTTATTTAATGGAACTGGCCTATAATCGTTTTCAACAACTTTAGCATTTAACCAATTCTTAATTTCTTCAATGTTATTTAATGTTGCTGATAGAGCTATAATTTTAATAGATGGATTAATAATTTTAGCTCTCGTGATTGCACATTCTAATGTAGGTCCTCTTGTAAACTCACCTATCATATGAAATTCATCAATTATAAGAGTATTAATCTCCTTTAAACTATCCCATGAAAAACGAGTTAAACTATCAAAAGATTCAAAAACCATAACTGATAGGTCACTTGACGATGGGTGTTTACCAACTTTAATATTATGTTTTTCAAATTTCTTAAATTCTGCTATTTTTTCATTTTGAATTGAAATTAAAGGAGCCGTATAAATAGCTTTACCTCCTTTAAATATTGATTGTAAAGCTGCCATAACCCCTATTATTGTTTTTCCACTCGCAGTAGGAATAGCTATTATGTAATTAGAATCATCTTCCAAATATCCAGATTCAACAACCACTTTTTGTCCAGGATTTAATTGTTTAATATATGGGTATACATCTTTTATAACTTCTCTTATTCTTTTTGGTATATTATCCATTTAACTCCTCATAAGGCTATTATTTTTACTTAAATATTTATTTTAGTTAAACTAATGATTTGCTAAAAATAGCTATTATTCCTTTATTTTACTTAAAACCGAAATATCACTAATTCTTGTATTAGGATATTGTCCATCCTCATCTTTTTCAACAGCTTTAACCATATCCCATATGGTTAAAAGTCCTGTAGATACTCCAGTTAGGGCTTCCATCTCTACACCAGTTTGTCCAATAGTTTTAACCTCAACAATAATAGCTATTTCAGTTTTTTTTATATGAAAATCTACTGTTATCCCTGTAATCTGTAATGGATGAGCTAATGGAATTATATTTGAAGTGTTTTTAACACTATTAATTGTAGCAATTTGTGCAGTTGTTAAAACATTTCCTTTTTTAATATCATGATTTTTAATCATAGCTATTGTCTCCTCATCTAAAATTATTTTTCCATATGCACTTGCTATTCTTTTTTGAAGTGGTTTATCACCAACTTCAACCATATGAATTCCATCACCTTTTAAATGAGTTAATTTTTCTTCCATGATCTCATCTTAAGTTAAATTGATTTAAGTCATGTATAGTACGAAACCAAGTTTTTTGCAATTTAAAATTTTTTAATTTTTATTAAAATATCATGATTTTTCAAAAATTATTTAATAAATTTTATTAATATAAAAATTAAATAGTTTATTTTAATTATTTATTAAAAATAACGAATTTAAACTTAACAAATTGAATTTAAGAAAAAATTAAAAATAATGATTCTTGCAAAAAATTTGGTTCTTGACTATTAATAGTTTATTCTTATCTAAAGTATATAATAATGGTGGTTTTGATAAAGTTCTTAATAAATAACTTTTTTAAAAATAAATATTATTAAAAAATATTAATTTAAAATTATTTATATTAATCAAAATATATTAATATTATTTAAAATTTAAAATTATAAATTTTCATAAAGTAATATTTAAAATTAAATAACTTAATAACAATGCTGTCAACTTAAGAATTTTTGATTATAGTGTATGAAATAATGTTTTTAAGTAAAGAAAAGCTTTGCTTTTCTAAATTTAAAAATATTAAATTTTTAAATTAAAGAAAAACTTCACTTTTCTAATTGAAATAAAAAATTTTAATAAAGAAAAACTTTGTTTTTCTAATTGAACAGGTTCAATAATGAAATCTTTTAAATTATGTCATGAATGTTAAATTTTTAATTAAAAATATTATAATTATTATTTTTAAAAATAAAAGAGTAAAAATTATTATTTAAAAAATTAACTTAATATTAATTGAAATTATTTAAAAATAAGGTATTTGAAAATAAATGATTAATTACAAACATTTTTTAAGCACTATAAAATTTCTATCTAAAATCTTATTTATACAATCCTCATTTTCAATCCAATTTTAAAAAAATAATTTTCTTAATATGACAGCATTAAACTTAATAAAAAATTTATCATTTTAAAATTTAAGGAATATATTAAGATTTATTTTTTACTATAAAAATTTCACTAAATATTTTTTCTAATTTATCATTTAAATCAATGCTATTCTCTTCATGGGGAATTTTATAATATTCTAATATTTTATCAAATTTTTTATATCCTTCATTTTCTCTTAATTCAATCCATTGTATATTATTTTCATCGAATTGTTTTTTATTCATTTCAGATAAAGCATCTGCCACAAATATTTCAGTTTTTCTTGCATGGATCACATCTGCTGATTCTGGATTGCCTTTTCCCGTTAATTTTATTTCACATCTATGTTCATGTTTATTATTGTCGATTAAATAAAAATCAACTTCTCTAAGAGATTTTAGACCAACGAAAGAATAAAATTCCTTAGGAACAGAAAATAGTTCACATAAAACAATCATTAATGGTTTTTCTACATTTTTACCTATTTGACTCCATGCTCCACCACGAAAACCAGCTCTTCTTACAGCTAATGAATTTATAATAATTAAACTTTCATTAATATCTAATTCTACACTAACCTCTTTAAATTTAATAGTTAAACTAATATTAATATCTCCACCATCTTTAATTAATCTATCTATGGAATTATAAAGTTCTGAATAATGTTCTAATGAAGCGGATAAAACAATTTCTTTAGCTGCTGAGTTATAAGTATTTGTTATTGTTTTCAAATTCAATCCAGTATTGTAAGCTATCTCCTCTTTATCAAGATTTTCATTTAAGAATTCTTTTTTATACCATTCGGAAGTAATATTTTCATTTTCAAGTTTAGCATTGACAATTTTTTTGAAAAATTCGATCGCATAATCTAAAAATTTTGCATCGATAAATGTTTGAATTAAAGGTCTATGATTTTCATTATTTAATAATTTAATTATTATCCCTTTTGTTTGCTTGGTTATAGGTAATTTATTCATAATCACTGAATTTCTCCTTTAAATTGTGTCAAATTTATGAATTTTGGTTTTTTTATCTTATCTAAAGGTAATTCTACTAATTTTTCTTTGATTCTGTTAAAATATTTTTCTTGAATTTCACTTAAAAAGAAATATCTTCCTAACTTTAAAGCAGATTTAGCTAAAGTTCCAGAGCCTGAAAAAGGATCAAAAACTAAATCTTTTTTATATGAATAATATTTAATCACTTTATCGCATAATTCTTCAGGAAAAACTGCTGGATGAATATCATCGTGATCAGGATTTATTTTCCACACATTAGTATGATCATATTCTCCTAAAACTTTGCTGGATTCAACAACTTCCTCGTCATATTGTTTTATATTCCAATCAATTAATCTTCCAGTATTTTTTCTATAAACCATTAAATATTCAGTTACAATGTTTGGTTTATATGCTAACGGTCGACGATGCTGAATAAAACCTCCAATTCTATTTTTTGCAGATCCTTCAGGTTTTAACCATATAATATCATCAACAAATTCCCATCCCATAGCCACTAATCTTGTGTGAATATCAAAGGGAATAGCATATCGTTTACTTGAATATTTTCTACCAGTTCGAGGCACAATAACGGGAGAAGTGTTTAATATAAAAAAACGTCCTTCTTTTGTTACTCTATATAACTCCTTAAAAACTTCAGAAAGAAATTCTAAATATTCATTATAACTTTTATAAATAGAATAATCTCTTGCATTATAATATGGTGGGGATGTGAAAGATAAATGCATACTATCTTCGGGAATTAGTTTTAATACTTCTCTAACATCTCCATTAACTATCACATTCTTTAAAAAATCATGTGCTTCTAAGTAATTTTTATTGGTTTTCTTTGGGGGTGAGAGTTCTATATTAACAATTTCTTTAATAATTTCATTAGGATGATTCTTAACACTTTCAAAAGCATTAATCACGATTTTCCTGTTTTTAAAAGGTAATAATCCTCTAATTGCTTGTAATACAATTTTAGGATCATTATCATCCAATATTTTAATCAAAATAGGTATGATTTCTTCTGATTTCATTCTCCCTATTGTGGAAACACTTTCTCTCCTTACCATTGAACTTGGATCTTTCTCATATACTAATTTAGCAATATCTAAACATTCAATATCTTTTATTTTGCCTATATTTTTAATAGCTAAAAATCTTATATCTTTATTATTATGATGTAAATATGGTTTTAATATATTTGCATCAAAATTTGAATCTAATCTGCCTAACCCATTTAAGAAATTTTTGATTTCCTTGTCTGTAGGACTATTCTTTTTATCATTTGATTTTAATAATGTGGCTGTCATATTAAATCAACTTCTCATTCTGTAACAAATTTAGCCCCCACCAATACCTGCACTTGAATCTATTTCTATCTCTTCAAAATCATTTGAAAATTCTTCTATATTTTTTTCTTCTTTATCTTCTTCAAATTTTGATTTTTTAACATCGTTTTCATCTAAAAGTTCTAAAGAATCTGATAAATACCATAGTCCTGTTTTATCTATTTTTATCCAAAATTTATCCTGATTACTTACAGCAATCTTAGAATTTTTATCAACACCATCTAAAGAAGAGTAATGAATAATATCTAAAACCTTTCCATTAACTCCAGTTCCAATATATCTTACAAAATCATCCTTTTTAATAGGTTTTTTTCTTATATCTATAGCTTCCACTAAAACACCCCCAATAAATAACTATTAGCAATAACTACTGTACTACCAAAATTACTATTAATTATTATTAATCATTATTAATCATTATTAAGATCACTACATTTTTTTATCTTAGTATATCTTAATCTTTATTAGCTTATTATTTCTCTAAATTAACATTTATATTAAGTAAAACATAATCTCCTAAATTTTCAATATCATTATAAGAAATTATAATTTCCTTATTTGAAATAATATTTTTTTTATGGGAGACAATCAATTCCTGAATTTTTCCAGTAGATTGATCGAAATCAACATCTTCAACTTCACCAATAACTTTAGCACTTGTATCTACAACATTCATTCCTAATAAACCTTTTATCCTCATTAAAATCACCTGTTTTTAATATAAATTCAAAATATATTTATTTTTATTTAAAAAGTTATTTATTTAATTTTATTAAAATTGGTGGGAAACAATCCTATTAAAGCTTTAGAATATAACTTTTAATTTTCTATTTATTTTAGCTATACTGTATTTTTATTGCTCATATTCAATTTACTAAATAATCATGCAAATCTTCTTTGACCGGAGTATGGAATTTTAACTTAAAATTAACTATTGGTAGCTCATTGTTGTCATCATCAGAAATCGTAGTTTCGTGGTGTTCTACAGGTTTCACTTGTCCCATATAATAAAAATCAGAACCTTCATTATCACTTTTTTTAATAAAGAAGTATATTTTTAGATTATTGTTTTCATGATTTTTTATTTCTATAACTTCTTTACTTTTTATAGTTAGTCTATTTCTGGTCATCCAACTAAATATTTCATCACTTTCAAATTCATCTTCATAGTTTGTACTACTTGAAATGTCTTCAGGTTTTTTATACTTAACAAATATTGGACAGGTATCGTATTTGATTCTATATCCATATACTGTAGAACTATCATCCGTTTCCCAATTTAATATTCTGCAAACATCTTTTCTTGAATATTTAGCATATAATTTAAGGTTAGTCTCTTCAGTACCATTATTAAAATATTCTTTTTTATATTTTAGTAAAGCATATCTAATCAAATCATTTACATGATTTGAATATGCTTTATTGTCTAAAAATCTTTTAAATTCTTCAGAAATTTTAAATTCATCTTTTTTAGACTCTTTTAAAAAGGAAGAAATATTTTCATATTTTTTCTTCTCATTATCTTTAATATAATTTAATTTAAGAAAATTGATAGCACTATTAATAGAATTTATATCATTAGATATATTATAATTTTTTATTAAACTATTATGAACATCATGTATACTGAATGAATTCCTGTTTACTAAAAATTTTAAGATGAACAATTCGTGCGGCCTCTTTCCATTTGCTAACCACTTAGATAAGAACTTTAATGAATCACTTTCATCATCACTTAATTGTTCTTCGTAATCTTCATCAGCATATTGCAAAAATTCATAGTAATTAGAGATAGTACTATGATTTAAAATTAGAATTGGATCTAAGTCTCCATTTTCATAAAAATCTATTAATTTTGGAATTTTACCTAATTTAAACTTGAGATTGAGATATTTTTCTTTGAAGAAACGTTTTTTTGAAAATGAAGCATCGTTTATTGATTTAAAAATTCTTTCTTTACTTATTTTATCAAAATTAATACTTGATGCTCCTGGAATAATCTTATTTCCTTCCATTAAGTAATGCCTCATATTATCTTTATCATATGATCTATCACCAGATAAAGCAATTGGAATCATGAAATTGTTATTATAATTTCCTATAAAATCTAAAATAACCACATATTCTTTATTTTTAAATTTTCTAAGTCCTCTTCCTAATTGTTGAATAAAAATAATTGGAGATTTTGTTGGTCTAACTAAAAGAACCTGATTGATTTCAGGAATATCAACTCCTTCATTAAAAACATCAACTGTAAAAATATAATCAAGTTTATTTGTGTTTTCATCGTTGGTCAGTCTATAAATAGCTTCTTCTCGCTCTTTTTGTGAGTTTTCGCCAGTTAAATAAGCTGTAGAGTATCCCCATTCATTGAATTTTTTAGATAAAATTTTTGCTTCTTCTTTTCTGCTACAAAAAACAAGAGCTTTAATTCTATCCCCCGAATGCCCATAGAACTCTGATTTTTGAATTAAATAATCCACTCTTTTATTAGAAGCCAAATATTGAAAGTCTGAAAGGTTATCTTCATTAACTATTCCATCAATTTCAAAGTCTGATATTCCAAAATAATGGAAAGGACATAATAAATCTTCTTCTAAAGCTTCTTTAAGCCTAATTTCATGAGCTATATTATTATCAAATAATTCATAAATGTTAAAATCATCCATCCTATCTGGAGATGCGGTCATGCCCAGCCAGAATTTTGGTTTAAAGTGAGACATGATTTTTTGATAACTTGAAGCTCCAGCTTTATGAACTTCATCAATAACAATGAAATCAAATTCTTTGCTTTTATATGATGAGTAAATATTATCTTTAGACATGGTTTGGATAGTTGAAAATAAATAATTAGCATTTTTGTCTTTAGAGTTTCCAGAAAGCAAACCAAATACTTTTGAATCTTTGAAAACTTTTTTATATGAACTTATAGATTGTTTAGCTATTTGCTCTCTATGAACTAAGAATAAAAATTTTTTTGGATTAAAATCTTTAACAGCGAAAGCAGAAGCGTAAGTTTTTCCAGTACCTGTAGCAGATATTAACAGAGCTCGTTTTTTTCCGTTATGAGTCAAATTTCTAACTTTTTCTAAGAAATTTTCTTGCATTGAATTAGGTATTAAGTTTATAGAATTGTTTTTCTCAATTTCATCTTCAGTAATTTCTTTAATCTTTTCAAAACGTTTAATATTATTATAAATTATTTCATAACTTGGTAAAATTTCATCCACATCTTTTGAAAGTTTCCATAACTCCCAAAATTCAGAAAAAATGTTACTTAGAATTTCACCATCATTAAAAGAAGTAAACATAATATTCCATTCTTTATTAACCGTTAGTGCATTCAATGTAAGATTAGAACTTCCAACTATTGCTTTATATAAGTTTTTCTTTCGAAATATATATGCTTTTGTATGAAAACCATTTTTTTCTTGAGGGTAAATTTTAATTTCTATGTTAGACATTGAATCTAACTTTTTAATAGCATCAGGCTCTGTAAAATTTAAATAATCTGTGGTTAAAATTTTTCCTTTAATTCCTCTCTTATTTAAGTCATAAAAAACTTGTAATAAAGGAGTTAACCCCCCATTTGTTATAAACGCTGTGCTAATAAAAAATTCATCACATTTTTCTAATTCATCCCTTATAGAATTTATAACTTTAGTTTTAGTATTAAAGTTATTAGAAACAAAAATAGGTTTATAAAGCCATTTAGATTCCGTATTTTTATCAATAAATGCTGTTTTCGCACCATCAATTATATCCTCATAATATCTCATATAGTCACCATGATATTACCATTTCTTATTTTTAAGATAATTGATTATTTTAATATCTGCGGGAATCCATTTAACAGAATCTAATTCATTTTTAGATAACCATCTCGCATCTTTATGCTCTGTAAGTTTAATAGTTCCTTCTTTAATATTACATTCATAACAATACATATATAAGTAAAAATCAGGATATTGACATGCTAAATCCAAAGCAAATTTTTCAATATTAACAATGATGTTTAATTCTTCATTGATTTCCCTTATTAGTGCTTCTTCTTTAGTTTCATTTTTTTCAATTTTCCCACCAGGAAATTCCCAAAGATTAATAAAACCCCCATATCCTCGTTTAGTAGCTAAAATCTTTTTATTTTCTTTAATAATTGCTGCCACAACATTTAATTCTTTCATAATATCTCCAATGAACTGCTAATTCCAAAAAATTTGAGGCAAACAACTGCGAAACATGTTCATACCAGTTTCTTAAGATGGCAACATATTTTCATGATTTAAAATTTCAGATGCCATGATAAAATTTATGTAAATATTATATATAAATTTTTGCAATTGATAATCGATGCTGTCAACTTAAGAAAATTATTTTTTTAAACTTGGATTTAAATTAAAAATGGAGTTTATATAGATAAAATTTTTAGTAGACATTTTAATCACCAGCTCTTAAGTTGACATCATTGAATTGATAAGTAAAAATGAGCGTTGATTTCAATACAACAACTTAAGAGCTTATAATTACTACATTGAATACTTAGACACTTCTTATCAAGATAAAGCAAAAACCACAGGATATATAAATGTTATCTATAATGATATTCTTAATTTAACATTAACTGCCACTAAATAGATGATGTCTTTAAATTTAATCTTAAAACATGCTTGAATAAAACTGTAAAAAAAAGATGATTTTTATAATTGAATTCATTTTTATCCTTATTTTTACCGCTTATATGATTATTAGAAGATGTATAAAGCGTTTCACCACAACTATTACATATATAACTCTGAACATCATATTCATATTTATCATCATCTTTTTTTACTAATTTTCTGCTACTTATATCTCATTGGCGCTGTAAAAGAGGATGGATTTTAACAAATGAATTAAGAAATTAAGCTAAAGTTTGATGAGATGAGCTTCTTCTAAAAAGAGTCCATCAACAAAAAATTTTAGACACTATCCAAACAAAACAAATTATTTTAATAAAACAACTCTGCTTACTTCAGATTGATCAATCACTTTTCTACCTATCTCATCAGCTATTTTTGATGCAAAATCAAGAACCTCATAATGTTCTGGCATATTATCAAGAGTTAATCTTTCTCGTGAATATCCAACACACATATATCCTTTAATCTCAATATAATCAGGATCCGCTATTTTTATTAACTTACCATAATTTTCTATATTCCCCATATTTTTTCCTTTAACAGAAGTTATTCTAATAACCCTTCTACAATTAAAACTTGGTAAATATTCAAGACTATTCATTAACTTATTCCAAGCATTATTTATTTGAGGGTTACAAAGTGACTTGTATGTTTTTTCACTGTCTCCATCGAGGGAAACATATAACTGTGTTGGTTCACTTTCAAGATTTTTTAATTTCTCACTTAAAAGACCATTTGTTACAAGAAAAGTTGTGAAATTTCTCTTTTTAAATTCCTCAATTAAACCATTTATCTCAGGATAAATTGTAGGTTCTCCAGCTAATGAAATAGCAGCATTGTTTGGTTGGCAAGACTCAGATAATTTTGTCTTATTTGCTTTATCATTACCAAAAAATCCACAAAGTAAGTCGTTTTGGGATTTTATACAATCATCAATTATTGTTTTTGGATCATCGTATTCACAATCCCATTGAATCTTTGTAAGAGATAGATCTCTCCAACAAAATGAACATTTTTGATAACAAAAAGGAATGGCTGGTGACATTTGTAAACATCTATGGCTTTCAATACCATAAAATCTTTGTTTATAGCATTCACCTTGATTTAAAATGCTTTTTTTAGTCCAATGGCATATTTTAACTCCAGCATGAGAATGTTTACCAGCAAATCTATAACCACTATGTTCCATTTTCTTTTGTTCTTCTATATTCAATACCATTTAATCCCTACATATGATATTATGGTAAGCAGATTATAAAATATTCTCTCCCAAATTTATCTTTAATTAAGTAAATTTATTTAATTTATATTATAGTATATGAAATAATGTTTGTAAGTAAAGAAAAAATAAAAAATTTTTTCTAACTTAAAACAAGTTTTAAGTAAAGAAAAACATAGTTTTTCTAAGTGAAATAAAAAATTTCACTAAAGAAAACCAAATCTTTGGTATCGAAGATAACGTAGGAAAATCTAAGAGTTTCCGTTTCGAATTGAACAAGTTCAAGATGAAATTTTTAAAACTGAATAATAATTATTAAATTCTTAATTAAAAAAATTATAATTCTTATTCTTAAAAATAATAAAATAAAAATTATTATTTAAAAAATTAATTCAATATTAATTTGAAATTTTTAAGAATAAAATATTTAAAATAATGACTAATTTTATATCACTATAATGATTTTGCCAAATTAAAGTTTCACTATAATATAAATATATTTTAATAATAAATTTATAGTCCTTTAGAGAGTGTAAACTTTTATGGAGGTTTATCCCTATTTTAGGTTTTCTTTATATATAAAAATCCAAAATTTAGAAACCCTCCACATTTTTTTACAGCCTCGTCCTTTACCTAACTTTTATTACATTGATAGTAAAATTTTTTATTCAATTCATTATTTGTTATTAATTTAGAAGAGTTATTTTTCATGATTTTTCCCATTTAAATGTTATAAATATTTGGTTATAACTATACGCTGGATTTTTACAAATGAAGAGTTAATAAAATCAAAAATTTGTTATCAAAGATAATTTAGGAAAATTGAAGATCCCTTGTTTCTAACTTAGAATCTAATTCCTCCCCCAACTAAAGCAAGGGGATTCCTTAGATATTATTGTTGAAAAATAGAAAATTTTCTAAAATTAAGAAACTATGCTAAATTCGATGAAATGTATATGATCAAAGTTTCTGCCTAAAAACCAAAATTTTTGATTTTAAATTTCCATTCTCTTTTTACAATCACTATTAATTTAAAATAAAGTATACTATTTTTTCTGTAAATTAATTCTTTCAGTCAATATACATCGTTTTCCTTGATTACCACCAATTGGCACTTTAGGAGTTCCGATTGAGTTCATACATCTTGCCATGATAGATGTTCCTAAAGCTAAGCCATCGGATACAAATACGGTATCTTTAAATTTGTCATTAACAAGATCAAGAATTAATTCTGGTTTTTTACCTGTGATACCAGCCCTTCCTGTAATTCCAAGTACAGACCCTTCAGATACTATATTTTCTTTAAATGCAACATCAAGAACTCTTTCTACAATTAAAGCTGTTACATGATCCATTGTAGCAAATAAAGTAGGTAAACCTGATTCTTCATGAAGTTCTCCACCTAAATCCATAACATCTTGAAGTTTATCACCATTAAACCCAACATCACATCCAATTAATGTTGTTCCTGCAGTTTCAGCTGCAACAGGATCTAAAGGAACGGTTCCAAATCTATCAACATCCATTGGGACTTTTCTAATATCAATTAACTTATGAACTCTATCTGCATTTGATTTAGCTTTTTTCCAATTAGCTTTTCTTAGCATGTTCTTTGAATACAAATCTATTGCTGCTCCACCATTTTTATCAACTTGACCTGAACCTTTAACAAGTGAATCAGCTATCACCCCAGCTAAACCTAAAAAATTTCCAACTGTATTAGCATAAGGCTCAACATTATTTACCACCCTCCCAGCTAAAGTTGAACCAAAATCAATAGAAATGCATGGATTCCTATAATCCACCTCAGTCCATTTTGCACCAAGTTTTATACCTGCAGTAACAAGTTCTCCTTCCATCTCATTGGCAACAACCTCATTTCCTTTAGGTGGCAAAACACTAACAACAGCACCATCAAACATTACCATATCTAATAAAGAATAGTCCCTAATTCTCTCGGGTAATGAACTTGTAGACATTGCTGGAGTCATTTTACTTGGAGGAATACCTGAATCTAAACAACCATTAGCCAAAGCAATTATTAATTTACCTACTTCTTCTGTAGTTCTAAAACCAGCTGTTACACCAGTTGACCTAACAACAAAATCCAAATTCTTATTTACATCAATATTAGCAGTTTTCAAACACTCATTAATTGTATTTTTAACCATTTCAGCAATTGATTCTTTTGTTAGTTCAATACCCCAAACAGTTTTGCCAAAAACCTCTTCTCCTTCTTTAGGAGGTCGTATATCCCTGGTCATTTTAACTGTTTTATTAATTATATAACTATGACTTGTATTTAAGTTAGTTGCAATAATAATACACTTTGTAGTTGTATTTCCAAGCTCAACTGATGCAGAAATATAATAAACATCAGGCTTCATTGCATATCCTGCACCTACAGTTTTAGATGCAAATCCAGAAGTTAAAACATCAGAAATTTTCCTATATTTACTTTCTGCAATAATTGGTTTAGATCCAAAAATTTTTTTAATAAAAGACATTATAATCACTATAATTAATTTCCCTTATTTATTAATATTAGTTATATTTAAAACCTGATAATATATAGTTTAAGATAAAAAATTTGAAAAATATTTTGTCATTTTCCCCTTAATTAGGAGCCAGTATATTAACCTTCTCAAAAATTGACTAAAATTTTAATTTTATAAACTTTTAATCAAATTTTTTTCAAAAGTTTGTCTTTTTTTCCGTTTAAAAAATTTGGTTGAAAATGTTTGATTTTATATACAATTTAATTAATAGTAGTTTTGACAAAGTTCTTAACAAATAATTTTTTTAAAAATAAATATTATTAAAATATATTTATTTAAAATTAGTTATATTAATTAAAATAAATTTATATTATTCAAAATTTAAAATTATAGATTTTAATGAAGTAATATTTAAAATTAAATAATTTAATAAAAAAAATTATCATTCAAAATTTAAGAACTTTTCCAAAAGGACTATAGTTATTTTATTAACTTAATTAAAATTTTGTAATATGTCCCATACTAATTTTATATTATATTAGTTTATATATAATGAATCTATTCTTTCTATTCATTCTTTATTAATGGTTCTTACTAAAAATATGTCACATGGAGCATGATGTACCACCTTTTCAGATACACTACCTAAAAGATGTTTATCAATAATACTTTTCCCAGTGCCTAAAATTATCATTTCAACATCTTTTTCTTTCGCCAAGCTAACAATTACTTCATCAGGTTTTCCTTTCTTCAAAACCTTTTTAAGAGAGATATTTGGATTATTTTTTAAATCAATTAATTTCTCAAATTTATCTAAAAAATACCCTCCTTTTAATTTAAGTTCTTCAATCATTTCTTCTTTAACATTGCTGGGAGTTAAAAAAGGAACAGAATCATCTACCACATATACTGCAATGATTTCAACATTTCTGCCATCGATCAAGTTTCGAGTATGATCTATTAATTGATTAATATACTCACCCATAGTAGGGACTAAAATTTTATTATACATTCAAAAACACCAACTGATAAATTAATATTAGATATTAATTTTAGTAAAAATACAAAGATTAATATCCCCCTTAACTATACTCTAAATCATGGTAGATTTCAGAAATTGTAGATTTCAGAAGAATAATAATCTATCTATTTCATTAAATAAAATATAAGTAATTTTATATTAAATTAGAAAATAATAACTTCACATACCCCCTAAAAAGAAAATTCTTACATAAGCATAGACAATATATAAACCAATTAGAAACAACCCTGAAATTCTATTAAGTTCTCTATTATTTAATTTAAATAAAATAATTACTACTACGATGGTTAATATCATTACTGGAGTATCAAAATATAGAGAAAGTGTTTCAATATGAATAGGGTTAAAAATTGATAAAAGTCCAATTGGTATTAATATATTAAAAGTAATGCTACCAAATACTGTTCCTATAGATAAATCATAAAGACCTTTCATAGCTGAAGATAGAGTTACAACCAATTCAGGGATACTTGTACCTATAGATAATGTAAATAAAGCCATTATAGTCTCAGGAATACCCATAATATGAGCTAAATGAGTTGCACTATCAATTAAGAAATCACAAGCAATAGCTAATGCTAATATAGATACAAGCACCAAAATAACATTTTTTGATTTAAGTTTTTCCTTTTTCTCTTCCAACTTATTAATATTATTATTTCCATTGAATGATGAATCAAGAATAATTTCTTGTCTATCATCGATTCTTTTAGCACTTTCCTTTTTAAAGCTATTTAAACTCTCTTTTTGATCTTTAATTAAAATTTTAAAGTAATATAAATAAAAGAATGCCATGATTAATGATCCAAAAATAATGGGCATATTAGAGGATACAATACCAATTTCTCCATTAGATAGAAGTGATGGATTTGTAAATTTAGCAGATAAAATCATGACAACTATTAATAGTACTCCTGTAATAATAGCTACTAAACCATCACGATTTAAAGATTTCTTATCTGCTTTAACAAAACCTGTTATTATTGCAGTAATACCAAATATTCCAGCTATATTCCAGATATTAGATCCAATGACTATTCCAACTCCCATATGAGAACTATGGTTGATAATTGCTAAAAGGGCTGAACCAAACTCAGGTAAAGAAGTTCCTATTGCTGCAGCAGTAACTCCCAATAATATTTGAGAGACTCCAAGAGCAGCTCCAATTAAAGAAATATTTTCTATAAAAACATCCGCTGCTTTAATAACAATTATTAAAGATATAATAAGAATTATTGTATTTAGTATAACATCTAACAAAAAATAACCTTAAGTAGTGATTAATATATTTTTACTAATAGTGATTAAATTGGTTAATAGTGATTAATATTTCTAATAGTAATATATTTGACTAAATATATTAATTATAAAAATAATTAACATTCAAAGCAATGAGTATTTTTAAATAAATTTATTATAGTGATATGTTTTGTAATTAATCATTTAATTTTTAAATATCTTATTTTTAATTTAAATATCTTACTTTTAAGAATTTTAAATTAATATTAAGTTATAGTGGTTTTGATAAAGTTCTTAATAAATAAACTTTTTTAAAAATAAATATTATTAAAAAACATTAATTTAAAATCATTTATATTAATTAAAATATATTTAAATTATTTAAAATTTAAAATTATTAATTTTTATAAAGTAATATTAAAATTATAATATATTTAATTTGAAAAATAATTTGTATAATTATTATAATTCAATAATTAACAATTTTATTTAAACCAAAAATTTCAACTCAAATTTTAACATGAAAAATTTAATTTTTCAAAACACTATAATTTTTCAAAACACTATAGTATACATTATTATAAAAATAATATAGTGTTTTGCAAAATTATTTTCTTTTATTTATATATTAATTTATTTAAAATTCAAAATTTATTTAAAATTCAATTAAATATTTGCAATCAGAAATTATTTTTATTTCTTTAAATTATTTAAATTAAATTTAAAAGAGCAAATATTAATATTTAAAAAAATTAATTTGTAAAAAATTTTTTGAATTAATATAAAAAATTAATTATACAAAACACTATAAATTTTGATCTTTTAAATATAGTATTTTTAGAATATAATTTTGTTAAAATTATTATTTTTAAATTTAATATTATAATTTTAATTAAAATTAAATTTTATGATATATTAAGAACTTTAAAAATTTTCAATTAATTAGAAAATTTATTTCCAATGAATAAAAATTATAACTTTTGATATTTTAAATAAAATTATATAATTTAAATAAATAATTATATCCTAATTTTTTAAATATAATAATATAAATAGCTATTTTTTATAAAAAATAAGATTAAATATTTTTTACTACATTTTATTGATTATTACTTCTTTTATTTTAAATATATCTGCTATTTTATATGTTAATTATTTCAATATATAATTATTTCATAATAATACTGTTTCATAGTGAAACATTTATATACTATTAATTACTAAATGGATATTGTTAGTATAAATTGAGAAAATTATTTATTAAAAAAATTTTGAAAATATATGCTAACTTCTTAAAAACATTTATTAAAAATCAGAAGTTAAAATAACTGTGATTTTTAGGAGTTTACTATGAATAAAGAAGAAAATAGCAAGGAAAATGAATCTTTAGCCATTGAAGCACATGGAATGGTTAAAAAATTTGGAAATTATATGGCTGTAAATGGAGTTGATTTAAAGGTTCCAGTAGGAAGTATTTATGGTTTAGTAGGTCCTAATGGTGCTGGAAAAACCACCATTATCAATATGTTAGCTACACTCAC
Organism: Methanobrevibacter sp.; assembly: GCA_031289975.1. Taxonomy (GTDB): domain Archaea; phylum Methanobacteriota; class Methanobacteria; order Methanobacteriales; family Methanobacteriaceae; genus Methanovirga. The sequence goes on from JAITOM010000292.1 coordinate 24,708, forward strand.
CCAAGCAAATGATGGTACAATTAAAATCTTTAATTATGATGTAAAGAAGGAAAACAATATTGTCAGACAATTAATAGGTCTAACTGGTCAATTTGCCTCAATTGATGAAAATCTATCTGCAATAGAGAACCTAATGATATTTGGGAAATTACATGGATTATCAGGTGGAGAGGCTAAAAAACGTGCTTATGAACTTTTAGAAGAATTTAATCTTACAGAGCATAAAAAAAAATCAGTTGAAAAATTTTCAGGTGGTATGCGCCGTCGACTTGACCTTGCAGTAAGTTTGATTTCAGAACCACCACTTATTTTTTTGGATGAACCCACCACTGGTTTAGACCCACGTACTCGGGCACAATTGTGGAAAACTATTCGAAAATTAGTTGAAAAAGGTTCAACTATATTATTAACTACTCAATATCTCGATGAGGCTGATCAGTTAGCAGATCGAATCATGTTGATTGATCATGGACAAGTTGTAATCGATGGCACACCAGACCAACTCAAAGATTCTATAGGTGCTGAATCACTTCAGTTCACTGTTCGCAATATTGAAAAAGTTAATGAAGCTATGAAAATTGTTGAAAAAATCCTTGGTGTTGAAGTTCAGCAAGTGGAAGATTCGAATGTGACAGCACCAATGACCCAGATAGATAAACTTGTTGATATACTAAATGAACTGAATAAAGCAAATATACATCTATCTGATGTTCACATACAAAAACCAACCTTAGATGATGTTTTCATGACTTTAACTGCTGAATCAATTAAAAATGTTCCAGGAGAAAAATGAAATGATCCCTAAAAATATCATTCCAGCAAATAAACGAGAATTGAAAAACTATATTGGGATAGGCACAACCATCAAAAATACATTAACACTCACACATCGTGCTTTGCTTAAAATGATCCATAACCCTGAAGTTTTCTTTGATATGACTTTGATGCCGATTACATTCACATTACTGTTTGCATTTATCTTTGGAGGTGCAATATCTGGAAACATCACTAATTACTTACCAACTCTTATCCCAGGTGTCTTAATCATGACATTCGTCACAAGTTGTGGATCGGCTGGTGCACAAGTCCGTGAAGATGCAGATAAGGGTATAATGAATCGGTTCAAATCAATGCCAATTGCACGTATAGCTCCATTAGCAAGTATATTGATTGCCGATTTTGTTAAATATGCTGTGGCTGGGATTATTGTCTTTGTAATTGGATTTCTACTTGGATATCAACCAGATGCTGGTATTATTGCAGTTGGAGTCACTATACTCTTTTTGATGTTCATTACATGGTGCTTAAGTTGGGTATTTGCATGGGTAGGTATGATTGTTAAATCTGCATCAACCGTCACTTCAGTGTCAACTATGATGATGATGCCATTGAGTTTTTTATCCAATGCATTAGTCCCAGTCGAAACTATGCCATGGTGGTTGCAATGGTTTGTAAATATAAACCCGTTGAGTCATGTTATTACTGCTATTCGTCTCATGTTAACAAATGGAACTGTAGGATTAGATTTTTTAGTGTCTTTAGGATGTTGTTTTCTTATCTTAATTATATTCATTCCTCTAACACTACATGCTTACAAGAAAAAATAAAATTTTTAAAAAAAATATAAAAAAATTTTAAAAAAATAAAATGAGGTTATTAAAATGAATTTTAGTGAAAAATTAGATAATTTAGACTTTGAAAATATGTCAATAGCTGAAATAATAGCTATTATAAATAAAACACATTTAATCTATTTAAGTCATGAAATTAAAGATTTAGACATTAATATATTTGAAATTCCAATAATTTCTAAAATAAAAGATAATGGGGAATCTTCTTTAGACAATCTAAGAGATAATCAAGAATTAAATAAGATACATATAGAAAGGATCTTAGAAAACTTAGAAAGAATAGGAATAATTGAGATAGTAGATGTGGAAAGTTCTTATAATAATAAAAAATATAAGGTATCTTTAACTGAAAAAGGAAATAAAACTATGTTAAATGTTGAAGAAATAGAAAAAAATTGGGAAGATTTACTTTTTAAAGAGTTTAAATCATTTAATAAGGAAAATTTTAAAGAAAATTTAAAAGATTTAGTTAAAAATTCTATTTCAATTGTAAACAAAAAAGAGATATTAAAAGATAGAATATTTCCTCAGAACTTCAGAACATTTGAAAGAGGCAATGTTTTTCCATCAGGGATTTTTAATAGAGGAGATGAATTTTTTAGTAGAATAAATGAATCTTTTTTCGATGGCTTTAGAAAAGATTCAAGATGTGATTTTCATGGAAGAGGTGAAGAATTTCATGGTAGAAAAAATAAAAAAAATCGAGGATATTTTTAGTATTTTTCACAAATCATTGGAGTCTACAATTTTCTTTCTCTTTCAGGTTTTAATTCTATTTACTACCTAATCCAAACCAAGTTTTGAGACAATATTAATTTCTTGGGAGAATCTTCAAAAAGAGGATGAACAGTATTTTCTCTATCTTCATAAATGATTGACAATAATTCATCATG
>JAITOM010000313.1 GCA_031289975.1 Methanobrevibacter sp.
CTTTCTACTAGTCCGTTATTAGGAGTTTTAGTTGCAGTTATTGCTTTAAATGAGTCTTTAGATTTAATTCAAATATTATGTGGAGGGTTAATGTTCATTGGTTTATTAATATTATATATGAACAAAAAGAATAATGATAAGAAAAATATTGTGGATGTATAAAATAAATTGATCTTGTTAGAAATCCAACTGAGATGCTTAAAAAGAGGATGAAATTTTACAATTGAAAAATTAAGAAAATGTATAAAATTTGATGAGATGTAATAGATAATGTCAAAATTTGTGGAGGTTTTGAAATTTTTAGATTTTTTATTTATAAAGGAAACCTAAAATAATAATAAACATCCACAAAAGTTTACATCCCCCGTTTATATTATTATTTGAAATTTGTTGCATTAAGTACAATCAATGCTATTAAAGGTTATGTTCCAATAATACATGGTGGTCCAGGTTGTGGTATTCAACTATTTTTTGGTCAAATAATGACTAGTGGATATAGAGGTTCTGGATGGATTGGAGGAGTAACTGTTCCAAGTTCTAACTTATATGAAGAAGAAGTAGTTTTTGGAGGAGAAAAAAGACTTGAAGAAATTATGCAATAGCCATTAATAAATTCTTTACAAATGAATTAGGATGGATCCCTACTGTTGCAGTCATCACCGATGAACCTACAAAAAAACATGAAAACATGATTAAAAAAGAGCTTAATTTTAAGGATATACCTTCTCCTATTGTTGTTTTTGAATCAGATTCTTTTAAAATTTGGGACTCCATTAAGGATGAAAATCCAGATTTTATTTTTGGTAGTTCTTTGGATAATGATTTTGCAAAAGAGATTAATTCCTGTAATTTAACCCTATCTTTTCCAGCAACTGATATGGTTGTTATTAGAAAGTGTTATGCTGGATACAATGGAGTTATAAATCTTTTAGAAGATACATTTACTCAATTAGTCACTCATTCCTGATTGTTCACTATTATAAAATAGAATAGAATTCTCATCTTAAAAGGATATAGTAAATGAATGAATAAAATTAAGAGTAATTTGGATTATGTTTGAGTAAAGAGGTACTGCAAATTTAGCATGAATTTTTACATTTAAAAAATTAAATACAATAAAAGTTCAATGACATTAATTATGGTCTAAACTTTTCCTGCTACAAATTCAAGATCCTAATTTTCCATCCTTTTTGCAGTGCCGTTTCAATCTATATTCAATATTAAAATTGATTAAAACGATAGTATAGGTGCATTAAATTAAAAGTTAATGAAACTGTAGTAAAATTAATGGCATGATCAATTTAATTATTAGAAAACTTTTGCATTGATATAGTATAATGGGCACTGTAAAAGGAGGATGGAAATTCACAATTTGGAATTTGGATTTTAGCATAAAAGCATTAAGCCCTTATACATGTCATTAAACTTTTATCGTCTGTTTTCAATTTTTCAATTGTGAAAATCCATGCTAATTTTACAGCGCCAAAAATAATGATTACTTACAAACATTTTTTACATCACTATAGATAGATATATTTTTCAAGTTAGAAAATCTGAAAGATTTTCTTCATTTTCAAATTATCCACAGGATTTTTATCTCATCAAAATTACATACATGAATCTCATTAAATTAGAATTAAATAATTAAAATTAACCTAAATATTATTTAAACAAGATTTAGGAATATAAATTTAGCTGATTTTTTTTACAATTGAAAATTAAGAAATCAAGCTAAAAATTCGATGACCTGTAAATGGTCTAAATTTTTCCTGGCTAAAGTCAAATTTCAGATCTTTGAAAACCATGCTCTTTTTAAACAGCTCAAAATTTTAATGTCATGATATCATTTATTTTAATATTTATAAAAGATTAAATTTCCCAAAATCACAAAATTCTACAAAACAACTTATTAATTCAAAAATTATGAGTGCTCTTGTGTTTTTAAATTAAACAATTTAATAAAGTTAATTTTCAATCTATTTTTTATATTATATAGCTCCTCAATTAAATTAATTCCATTGCCTTAAAAAATATAATATCTGCAATATCTCCTTTTTTAATTCCTTCATTGTTTCCATCAATAATTAAATAGCTATTTCCAGCCACCATTGAATGAATAATGCCAGAACCTTTATTTAAAGAATAATTAACATGTTTGTCATCACTACTTACTTTAATATAATCAGTTCTACCTAAATTAGAGGGAATTTTCACTTTTGATATTCTTTTAAGAATCGATGGATTATATTTTAAACCCTGAATTTCAAAAATATATTTTCTAATGAAAATATCAAATTGAGTCATTGCGGCAGATGGATTTCCTGAAAGCATGAATATTGGAGTCTCATTTACTTTTCCAAAAGCAAAGGGTTTTCCTGGTCTAATAGCTACACCATGGAATAAAATTTCTCCTATTAATTCTACTGCATCCACTACAACATCTCCTTTACTAATTGCTGTTCCACCAGTTGTTAAAATTATATCACATTCTTTTGAAGCTTTTAAAATAGCTATTTTAACTTCATCTTTATTATCTTTACAGTAGTCAATTTCTACAATACAACCTAAACTTTTTATCATGTTAGATATTATATATTTATTAGAATTGATAATATGAGCTTTTTCTAAGGTTTTAGATGGTTCTACTAATTCATCTCCTGTTGTTATTAATTTAATTTTCGGTTTTTTATAAACTTTAACTTTATCATATCCAGCAGAAGCTATTAAACCTATTGTAGAGGGTTTTAAAAGAATAGCTTTATCCAATATTTTATCATCTTTTTTAATGTCTTCACCTTTCGGTGCAATATTTTCCATTGGAGTAACTTGAGAATAGATTTCTAAATTATTGCCATTAGCTATTGTAAATTCTTCCATTAAAACCCCATCAGCACCTTTTGGTATAGGAGCACCAGTAGATATTTTAATTCCTTCACAATCATGGACCTCTTTTTCACTAAAATCTCCTGCCCTAATTTCATCAATAATGGTTATAGTTATAGGATTATTATTTGATGCAGAAAATGTGTCTTTAGCTATTAAAGCATAACCATCCATAGCAGACTTATCAAATGGTGGAGAATCATGATAAGAATATATGTCCTCTCCAAGAACTCTTAAATAAGCATCTTCAAGAGAGATGGTTTCATATTCTTTCACTTTCTGATTATTTCTGATTATTTTAAATGCATCTTCAATGCCTATTAATTCAGATAAAAACATTTTCATTAGCTCCCAATGATTTTTGATAG
>JAITOM010000365.1 GCA_031289975.1 Methanobrevibacter sp.
TTATATTTTGTAAATAAATGTTGTAATAATTGTTATATTGAAAGTTTAATAAGGGCATATTATATTTTAAATTATATTTAAGTGATTTTATGGATGATTTAGAGAAAATTGTATATGGGTATGGGCTTTTAAATGCTAAAAAACACAAGGGTAAAGCTAATCCTGGTGCTGTCATTGGTTCTATTATGAGTACCAATAGTGAACTTAGATCTAAAGCTAAAGAAATAAGTCAAATTGCAAATTCCATCGTTAAAAATATTAATGAAATGAGTGTTGAAGATCAAGAGATGGAAATAGCTAATTTAGGAATTAAAATAGCTGAAAAGAAGAAAAAAGTAGAGGGAGGATTGTCTGATTTAAATAATGTTGGTGAAAATGTAGTTATGAGATTTGCACCAAATCCAAGTGGTCCTTTACATATAGGTCACACAAGAGCAGTAGTACCCAATAATGAATATGTGAAAAGATACAATGGAAAATTAATATTAAGAATAGAAGACACAGACCCAAAAAGAATCTATGAACCTGCATACAAGATGATTGAAGAAGATCTTGAATGGTTAAAAGTTGAAGTAAATGAAATATTCTATCAAAGCGATAGATTCCCCATTTATTATGAATATGCTGAAAAACTTATAAAACTTTCTAAGGCTTATGTTTGCAAATGTAGTGGAGAGGAATTTAAGAAACTAAAAGATGAATCAAAATCATGTCCATGTAGAAACTTATCTGTTGAAGAAAATATTAAGTTATGGAAAGAATTTCCAAATATGGAAGTAGGGCAAGCTGTTTTAAGAGTGAAAACTGATTTAAATCATAAAAATCCAGCCATTCGTGATTGGGTGGCTATGCGTCTTGTAGATGAAATACATCCTCGAATTGGAAATAAATATAGAGTTTATCCAATGATGAACTTCTCAGTAGCTATTGATGATCATTTAATGGGAATTACAGATGTGTTAAGAGGTAAGGATCATTTAACAAATAGTGAAAAACAGAAATACTTGTATAAACACTTAAATTGGAAAATTCCTAAATTCATTCATTATGGAAGATTAAAAATGGAAGATATTCATTTAAGCACATCAAAAGCACTTGCAGGTATTGAAGATGGAACTTACACTGGTTGGGATGATCCACGACTGGGAACATTAAGGGCAATTGGAAGAAGAGGAATTCAAACTAAAGCAATATATGATTTAATGATTGAAATCGGAGTTAAAATATCTGACTCGACGGTTAGCTGGAAAAAAATATATGGTCTCAATAGAAAAATTTTAGAGAAGGTTGCAAATAGATATTTTTTTGTTTTAAATCCTGTTAAAATTAAAATTGAAGGCAATGAAAATTTTTCACGAACAAACCCTCTAAAAATTAAAAGACCTCTTCATCCAGATTTCTTAAAAAGAGGAGATCGTGAACTTTCTTTCAATGGTGAAGTATATATATCAAAGGAAGATTTTGAGGATGGTCTTATAAGATTAATGGACACCGTTAATATCACTATTTCTAATGGTAAAACTACTTACCATAGTAGTTCATTTGAACAAGCTAAAGAAGATAAAGCTAAAATAATTCAATGGGTTCCAGTAAATGAGAATATCAATGTTGAAGTTGTGATGAATGATAATTCAGTGGTTAATGGATTATGTGAATCCACAGTAAAAAATCTTAATGTTGGAGATATTGTTCAATTTGAAAGATTTGGTTTTGCACGACTTGATAAAAAAGAAAAAGATAAATTAATCTTTTATTTTGCTCATAAATAATATCTAATATTATATATTATTAATAAAGTATAGTTCATGATGTAATATTTTTAATCAATGAAATTTTTAAATAGCTGTAGTTTTCTTTAATTTTAATTTTTATTTAATTAATTATTAAATTTTTAAATTTAAATTATTTTAAATTTATCAATATTATAATAATTCCTATTTAAATAATATTTTTAAAAATAATTAATTTTATACAAAATTATTAATTAAATTATCAATGTCTTAGAATACAACTAAAAAATTATTAATTAATTTAATTATGTGAAAGGAATAATTATGTATACAAATATCCTTAAAGCTATCATGAATATTAAAAATTTGAAAGAAACAAATATAAAAGAAATCTATCCTCCTAATTCAGAAATAAATAGAGCTAACAGAATTAACCATGTTGGCATGACATTAGAATTATTAATTAAAGATTCTTTATGTAATTCATATAATACTGTTGATAAAAGTACAATAGCTTTTAATAGTTCTTATCCAAAATCTAAACTTAAATTTTGATGATATTAGAATAAGTAAAGCTTGTCGTGAATGTGAAGATAGTTGGAAAGAAAAGGATATTATTTATTTAAAAGATTTGATACAAATTGTGTTTTAGCTATTCCTTCTATAAATTCTGCAAGGTCTCCAGCTTCTTCAATAGTTGGCCCTAATGCAACAACGCCATGATTTTTTAAAATTAAAACATCTTCATCTTTCAGTGCTATTGAAGCATGTTTAGCTAATTCATCACTTCCAGGGACTTTATATGGGATTTCTTTAATATTTTCACTTTTAATTTTATCAAAACCTTCCAATCGTTTAAGATGGAGATTTGAAAAAGAAAATCCAGTTGCATACGGTGAATGTGTATGAACTATTCCATTAATATCTTCTCTTTCTTTATAAATAGCTAAATGCATTTGTAACTCGGATGAAGGAAGACCATCAGTTAAAATATCTCCATTCATATTTGTTAATACAATATCCTCTTGTTTAAGTCTATTCAATGATTTAAGTGTGGGTGTAATAGCTATTAAATCCTCACATTTTTCTTTCATGCGACCACTTACATTTCCTGATTTACCAAGGACTAAATTTCTTTCAAAAATATATTTAGAAACATAAATAAGCTCTTTAACTAAATCCATATTAAATCTCCATTTTAAATCTAATTTTCATTAAAAAATTTCAATTCTTTATAATTGCCCCTATGAAGAATAGGAACAATTCCTGCAGTTGGAGTAATATTATGCACTTTCTGAAATTCTGTTTGGGTCTGAAATGTTCCTGAATTTATCAAATGAATACCATTATATAGTTTATATTTATTTATATGAACATGACCAGTGTGTAAAATATCTGGAGTTTTATTGATTACCAAATAATCCTCAAGCTCTGATGCTAAAGGTGTTCTTTCACCATAAATTGGGGCTAAATGCCTCATTTTAAGCATTTCTTCCATAAGTAGATCATTTTTTTCATGAGACATTCCTTTAATAGTCATTGCTAAATCATCAAACCCTCTTCCATGATATATAACTGTGTTAAAACCCTCTATATCAACTACCGCTGGATTACTTACAAAATTAACATTATTTAATTGATAAAGAGATTTTGCATATTTTTCTGGAATGGCTGTTTGTGGTTCAGCTACCCTTGATGCATCATGGTTTCCAGGTCCAAGAATAATTTTAACATCCGATCTGATATCTCCAAGATACCGTGCTGCTTCTTCATATTGTTGAGCAATATCTTTAATAGCTAATTCTTTATCTTGATTAGGATAAATTCCAATACCATCAACTAAATCACCAGCTATTATTAAATATTTAACATCATCTCCAATACCATCTTCATTGATCCATTTTATAAAGTTTGAAAATGCATCATCTAAGAAATTTAAACTTCCAATATGCACATCTGAAATAAAAGCTATTGAGAAATCCATTGGTTTATTAACTACTCTTTTAACTCCAGGATAGATTATTTTCGATGAAATAGCTAAATTTCCTTTTTTCTCACCAATTAAACCTATAATTTCATCGTTAACTAATTTTTCTGATTCATTAAAAAGGTCTTTATTATCTTTATGGAAAAGAATAGGAATTACACCAGTTTCATCTTCAAAATTCATTATTCTATGCCCATTTTTCGTTGTTTTAATATCATTTATTATACCAATAGTATTAAACTCAGTACTTCCTACAATATCTTTTATTTTATAAGGAACTTTAAGTTCTGTTCTCTTAGAAAGGATATTTGATAGCTTTTCAAATCTATTATTAAAATATTTAACTAAATCAGTAATTTCACCACAGGTATATGATTTATTGGTGGTGTCTTGAATAATTTTAAAGTTATAATTCGTATCCACACTATTTAAATTTCTAAAAGATTTTGAAGGGTTGAAATAGTTGATTTGATTTGATTTTTTTTTAATTACTTTATTAAGATTTTTTGTTTTAATAGAATTTTCGTCTTCTCCCTCAAAAGTATTCTTGTTTATATCATATTTTGTTTTATTAACTTTACCTATTTCATAATTATTTGATTTTAACTCTTCACTAATTTTAGTATCTTCTTTAAAGGAAGTATTAGTATTTAAAGAAACCTGATTATTCACATTATCATTATTTTTAGAGCTTTGTTTTGAACTATTATTATCTGTTTGATTAGTTTCCTCATTATTATTAATATCCTTAGCATCGTTATCTTTAGTAATTAGATCATCTTCGTTTAGATAATTTAACAAAAGTTCTTCATCTAAGTGGAATAGTTCATTTTTTGAAAATTTAGTTCTAATTTTTAATATTAAATCTCTTGTAAAAATTAAAGGATTTTCCAATTGAATTATTCTCTCATATGCTTCTGGAGATATATTTATACCTTTTTCAGCAAATTTATATATTATTTCTATCATAAAAATCTCTTTAACTTTAATTTATTTTTAACTTTAATTTATTCATATATATTCTATTTAAAGTACAATCGAATTTAGTTATTTATATTCTAATTATTTATATTCTAATTATTTATATTCTAATTATTTATATTCTAATTATTTATATTCTAATTATTTATATTCTAATTATTTATATTCTAATTATTTATATTC
>JAITOM010000406.1 GCA_031289975.1 Methanobrevibacter sp.
TTATTAAATGATTTTCATGCTTTAAATCCAATTTTACAAAAAATAATTAAAAAAATCATCCCCAAATTTGAAAGATTAACCCAACATGCTAAATTTAATTTAATACCAAGAACATCGAACCAATCAGAGCAAGGATACAGTATGACCAATCCAAAAGAGATTAAAAAGAAATATAAGACTGTTAATGGAATGTTAGAATATTTGGCTTTGAATATGACAAAAAATTCTGTGGATAATTCTAAAATGGAGAAAACAAGAGAGTATATTAAAAAAGAGTTAGAAACAAATCCATACATCTAAACCTCCATAAAAGTTTACACCCTCTCTCTACAGAAAACTTTATATATAATCTAATAAAAAGTTTATATAATTGTATTTTTATAAAATAATCTAATTCCATTATGAGTTCTTTATTAGTTAAAATTTAATAGAACCCCAATAAAATCATTGTTGCTGATATAGGGTGTTAAGGATTATTGGGAAAATATAGGACTGGTGGTCTAGGGGTATGATACCTCCCTGACACGGAGGTGATCACGAGTTCGAATCTCGTCCAGTCCATTTGCCGTGGTAGTTCAGCTGGGAGAACGCTAGACTGAAGATCTAGATGTCGCTGGTTCAAGTCCGGCCCACGGCATTCATTCTACTTCTTTTGATTATCTACTTAAGAAGTTTTCAAAATTAAGAAAATTTCTTCAAAATATATAACATGAACAAAAAGTATTGTTTTTAATTCTATTTTTAGGAACTTGTTTTCATGATTGTTTTAGTTAAGAAAAAGAAATTATGGGAATTATATTTTATTAAAAAAGCGAAAGATGCTCTTAACAGTAGACAAACCCCTAATTTCATTGCTTATCTAAAGTTTAAAAAGAAAAATTCTGAATTAGAACTTAACAAGTTTATAGTTATTAAAAATAATGAAGAAAAGCTTCAAGCTCCTTCGACAGCTCTTAAAATTCTTAAAAAACAATTAGTTTTACTTGCTGATAAAGACAATGAAATGGAAAAATTCTTAACATCCCAATATATTAAATTTTATCATGCTCATGTTTGTAAACACTGCATAAGTGAAGGTTTCATTACAATAATTAATTCTAATTTTACTTATTATCATCATGGTCAAGAACTTTGTAAAACATGTGGTAAAGAATACATCCTCCTCCAGTTGAATTTGCAAGGTTTTTCAAAAAAGACCTTTGCCAACTTTAAAAGATTACTTGAAAAATATAATAACTTAGATAAGGTATTATCTATTTTAAATAATGATTTTGATCCACTTACCAATTCAGAGTTAACCTTATTTGATAGGATCAATGTTGAAAAAAATAAAAAAATACCTGAAATAGCTATTAATCGTTTAAAAATTCCTAAAGATTTTAAAAATGTTTTAGATAGGAATAATGACAAATATCTTCTTCCTATCCAATATCTATCAATTAAAAAAGGATTGCTTAAAGGTGAAAATCTTCTTGTGGTTTCTGGAACTGGAAGTGGAAAGACTTTAGTTGGAGAGTTAGCAGGTGTTCCTAAAGCATTAAAAGGTGAGAAATTTCTTTTTTTAACTCCATTGGTCGCCTTATCAAATCAAAAGTATAGGGATTTTAAGGAGAAGTATGAATCTTTAGGACTTAAAATAGCTATAAAGGTGGGAATGAATAGAATTAAAGCTAAAAATGAGTTGCAGTTAAAAGATTCTTATATTTCAAACTCAGATATTGTGGTGGGTACTTATGAGGGAATTGATTTTTTAATTAGATCTGGTAAGTATGATGAATTAAATAAGCTTGGAACCGTTCTTATTGATGAAGTACACATGTTAGATGATGAGGATAGGGGGCTTAGATTAAATGGTTTAATAAGGAGATTAATAAAACTTTTTCCTCAAACACAGATTATTGGATTATCTGCCACTGTTAAAAATCAGAAACAATTAGCCAATGATTTTAATTTACAACTTGTTGAGTTTGGAAATAGACCTGTTCCATTAGAAAGACATGTTGTTTTTCTTAAAAATGAAATGGATAAAAGATACTTAATTAAAGATTTAATTTTAAAAGAAAGTCGTATTAAATCATCAAAGGGTTATTTAGGTCAAACAATAATTTTTACCAATTCACGACGAAAAACCCATCAAATATCTGATTTTCTATCTAAAAAAAGAGTTAATGCGGTTGCTTATCATGGCGGGCTTTCGTATTATAAGAAGGAAAGTATTGAAAAGAATTTTTCAGCAGGCAAAATATCTGCTGTTGTCACAACAGCCGCGTTATCAGCGGGTGTGGATTTTCCAGCTTCTCAAGTTATTTTTGAATCTTTACTAATGGGAAACAAATGGCTTTCACCCAATGAATTCTTTCAAATGCTTGGAAGAGCAGGACGACCTACTTACCATGATAGAGGAATCGTTTATTTGTTAGCAGAAGTAGCTAATGAATTTGATGGTGAAAGTGAAGATGCAATAGCTATTTCTCTTCTTGAAAGTAATGTGGATAATATTAATATTAAATTCAATGAGAAAGATTTCCCAACTGAAATTTTAGCAGATATTAGTTCAAAAGCAGTTAAAAATATAAGTGAAGTATATGAATCATATAAGGATATTGATTTAAATATTGATATGGCAATAGATGAACTTCATCATCATAAGTTAATAAAGATTAGGAAATCAAAGATTTCACATGATGATTTGAGTACTAATAAATATAACAATGAGGATGTTTTTATTACTAAATATGGTAAAGCTGTTTCTATTTCATTTTTAAATATAGAAACTGCAGATTTAATTAAAAAACACTTAGATAAAATTAATGAAAATATAAAAAATAATTATAAATCAAATAATAATTTAAATAGTAATAATAATTCTAATAATAATTTAAATAGTAATAATAATTCTAATAATAATTTAAATAGTAATAATAATTCTAATAATAATTTAAATAGTAATAATAATTCTAATAATAATAATTCTAATAATAATAATTCTAATAATAATAATTCTAATAATAATAATTCTAATAATAATAATAATTCTAATAATAATAATAATTCTAATAATAATAATAAAAAAAATAATTATAAAAAGTTAAATAACAATAAAAATATTTTTAATTTAAAAGTCTTTAAAAATAAAAAGCTTTCAAAAATTCAAAAATTCATAATCTCTGATATTTTAGAATTGGTAGTTGATTTAGAACTATTTCAAAGTGCTTATCTTTCTCCTAACTTACATAAACATATTATTTCAAAACTGAAAACTAATTTTTCATCAAGATTATTTGCAGAATCAACATTAGACATTATATCCTCTGGTGAAACCATTGATAAATTAGATACAAAGTTTAACAATGTTCTTTTAAAGATCCAACTTGATTTTTCAAATTGTACTTGTAAAGAAAAGCCATTTTGTCCATGCCTTCAAATAAATCTATCTAAATTTATTTTAGAAAATAGATTGAAAAATGAAGATCCATCAGAGATTTCAAAAAACTTATTTAAACATTATCAAATACAAGCATACACTGGAGATATTTTTTCATGGTTAGATACTACTGTTAGATTGTTGGATGGAATAAAAAGAATATGCTTAGCATTCGATTATGAGAAAATAGTTGATAGTTGTGAAATTCTAATAAAAGCTATTGAGGGATAAAAGTTTTATCTCAGATATTTGTATCCTCTAAATTAACCATCAAATATTCTTCTTTTACAAATTTAATCCTTAAAGAATCACTTAATTTACTTTTTAAGCCTTTTAAATTCTGATTATCTTCATTAACAGCTATTTGAAAATGAACATTATCATCGTAACCTTTTTTTAAAATTTTAAAATTATTTTTTCTAATTTCATTTGTAATAATTTTTAAAATAGAATAATCAAAGGATAATTCATAGATTTGATGGGGATATAAATTAATAATATTAGAAATAGCTATTGCTTCTTGAACAGATTTACTATAAGCTCTTATTAAACCACCAGCACCTAACTTAATCCCACCAAAATACCGTGTTACAATAACTAAAATGTTATTTAACTTATTTTGTTTTAAAACATTTAACATTGGCTTTCCAGCTGTTCCAATAGGTTCACCATCATCATCAAAACCTTCATCCTCATTAACAATAAAAGCAGTACAGTTATGGCTTGCATCAGAATGTTTTGTGGAAATATTTCTAATGATTTCTTTAAGTTCCATCATATTTTTCACAGAAAATAAGCTACAAATAAATATGGATTTCTTTATTTCAATTCTATTTTCTATGTTTTCAGCTATTGTTTTCATATAGATTCTTATTTTAAGAATATTTTTTTAATTAACTGAAGTTGTCCAACCATTTCAAAATTTCAAATTTCATTAAATTTTAAAATCAATTAACATTAAAGATTCAATGTTAATTTTAATATAAAATGTTAATTTTAATATAAATAATCACTGGACGACATTTAATTAACTTTAAATATTTTTTAATTAATAATTTTAATGCTTTAATCAATTATAAGTATTTTAATAATCAGATAGGTTCATCTAACAGAGAAAAGCCTCTCGGATGAACGATAATATCTTTATCTAAAATTCATTAGCTATTTTAGAATTTTTAATTTCTAATATGGGGCTTTTTGAATTGTTCTATTTAAAGATGCTAAATATTTAAAATTATTTATATTAATCAAAATGTATTTATATTATTTAAAATTTAAAATCATAGATTTTCATTAAATGATATTTAAAATTAAATGAATTATAGTAGTTTTGATAAAGTTCTTAATAACTAACTTTTTTAAAAATAAATATTATTAAAAAATATTAATTTAAAATAGATTTATATTATTTGAAATTTAAAATTATAGATTTTTATAACTATATATTTAAAATTAAATAATTTAATAAATAAAATTATCATTTTAAAATTTAAGAACTTTTCCATAATGACTATATTTAAAATTAGTTATATTAATTAAAATATCTATCCTATTAACAGGATAAATTTATTTATCAAATTTACAACATCGTAGTCTAATAAGGCAAAAAATATAATTTATGATTATATTTTAATATAAATTTTTTTATAATATAAAATTGTAGCTATTAAGATGTGAAATAATACAAATAATATCCCAAATAAGAGTTGTTCCCCCATAGAACTTAAAAATGGAATATTGTAAGAGAAAATATACTCATATAAAGAAATTGAACTTCCATCATCACACGGAATCCATATATAACCTTCTACTAAAATCATTAACAACATAGATAAAATATAAATAAATAGAGCATTACGACCTAAAGGCAACATTGCAAGTAAAATACTTTTTTTTTCATTGATATCCAAATAAAAATATAAAATAGAGAATAATATTGTACTTAACCCTGCTAATATTAAAATGAAGCTGGATGTCCATAATTGTTTAATTATTGGAATCCAAAAAGATAATATAAATCCTATTAAAAATGTTAAAAGTCCTGTTATAAAAAATATTAATAATGTTGTAGAGTTTCCTCCTTTAATTTGTAAAGTTCTACCTAAAGCTAATCCTAAAAGAAAAAGTGCAGTTGATGTAATTAATGATAAAATTCCTTCAGGATCAAAAGTAGAAGTAAGCATATGATTTGAACCAATGACTTGCACATCAACCCATCCATAAATATTACTATAATAATCAGACACATCTGGTTGAACATCTGGTACTCCCATATATAGTAATATGAAACTATTAAGTATAATTAAAGTGCTGGCGATTAATAAAATCCATTTAGGTTTAATTTTAGCGAAAGGAGCTGCAAAAAGGGAAGATAATGCGATAAGTTGTAAAATTCCAGGAATTCTCACATCAAAACTTGTAGGGTTCCAAATCCAATTAAGAAATAGACCTAAACCAAACAATACAATCACACGAAAAATAAAAGAACTCCATTTTTGTTTAAAAGATTTATTTTTCTTTGCAAAAGCAAATGCCATTGAAATTCCACCAATGAAAAGAAAAAATGGAAATACTAAATCTGCGAAGTATAATCCTTCCCATTCTGCATGGTGTAAAAAATAAGGTATTGAATCCGTTGATGCTGTAATATTTACAAAAATCATTGCTGCAACAGTGATGCCACGAAAAATATCTAATGAAACTATTCTTTTTTTTAATTCCACCATAACAAAACTCCAATATATAAATTTCCAGACAATGATGAAACAAGATTAGTAATATGTAAAACATTGAAAAAAACTCTTAACAAGCTCTAACTCCCCATAAAATATATATTAAAAACCTAACAAACGATTAAAATTCCAATGAAAAAAAATATGTTAAATAAACCCATAAATCAGCAATATTTAACTATAATTGGAAAACTCTTAATGGAGTATTCTCTAAATTCTGATTTCGAGCATTTCTTTCATCAACTGTCATCAAAATAGTTTGAGTATTGTTAATAATACTTAATGGAATTTTAACTGATGTTAATTGGTCTTTATTTTTAACTTCTAATTTTTGGGAAGAAACAATACTATCAGATGATCTATATAAATAATTTGCAGTATTATTAGTAACATTAATATCTAATTTTCTATAACTATTTCCATCATATAAATACATATAAAATATGTAATTAAAATTTTCATTAAAATTAGGAGAATTTATTACAGCATATAAATTTTGCTCATCCTTTACTAAACCAACACTATCTATATCATCATAAATTCTTGTCTTATTAATATTTTTTTTATCATGCATATAATTAAATTCTATAGTCGGTCTTTTATCGTATTTTTGATTAAATTCCGTATTTTTAATAAATTCACCTTTTAAATCATTAAATTTTGAGTCAGGCATCCCATCATCTAATGAATATATTTCTTTTTCTTGAACTTTTATCACAGGATAAGTTGCAAAAAATTCGTCTATTCTGACAAATGATAGTAAATAATTTTTTGTTGCTAAAGTTTGAGTTTTATGGGATTCAATAGCTTCTAATTTTGTTTTTATATCAGTATCATACAAAATTAACCTTAACCAAGTAGCATCCAATACAAATATTTCTTTAGGTGGCAATAATTGATCTCTTGGACTATAGATTTCAGGATTCGGCCAACCACCTTTATGTACCAAATAATGATAATGTGAACCATTATATCCTCTTTCCGTTATAACATATCTTGTAAAAGCATTAGTAGCCCAATGATCAGGATGATCATCACCATCATCAGGCATGAATAAGATATTTGGGTTAAAATCATCGAAGATTTGATTTAAATTCTTAACAACATTTGCACCACAATAAGGAGCATTTTTCTCAAAACTGAAATTATAAGGTGAATGATCATTTTGATTAGATCCTGATGTCTTTTTGAGAAGATTATTATAATCCCAGTTATTTAAAAATAAACTTTTAATACCCTGATCTGGATATCCTAAAAATATTGCATTACTTTCATTTAATCCTAACTTACTTAATGCAGTTAGTGCTTCAGTATGTCGTATATCACCAATATTTCCTTTAAAATCTGTTATATTATTCGTCGTCAAATACCAATTTAAGTAGTCTTTATCGAGTCCATCTCCCACAGTCATGAATACTACTTTAATATCAGCATTTTTTCTTAAAGCTTCCATAATAAGTCCAGAATTAGCTAAAATATCATCGTCTGGATGAGGAGCGAAAATAAGAATCCTATCAGAAGATTTAATTTCAGGAAAAGTCCCATTTAATTTTTCACTAAATTTTTCATCATTGTTAACTGTTCCTATAGTGAAGAAAGCTATTGTACCTATAATTATAATTATTAGAAAACAAGAAACAAATAATTTATTCATAAACATCCCCCAATTATCATATCATTAATAAAACAAGAGTTTCTATAAACATCCCATTTTTAGAAAAATTTACAAAAATTATGATTTAGAAACTCTAATATTGTAGTTAGTGAACTTAATAGTATATAAATATTTCTATTCACCGATGTAAACTTTTATGGAGGTTTATCATTATTTTAGGTTTCCTTTATAAAGAGTCTATGGCATGATTCTATAACTTATTAATTATGCTTATTTTTCCGATTATAGTCATTTTGGAAAAGTTCTTAAATTTTGGATGATACTCTTTTTTATTAAATTATTTAATTTCAAATACTAATTTATAAAAATCTATAATTTTAAATTTTAAATAATACAAATTTATTTTAATTATAGTGAACTAAAAAATGTTTTTAAGTAATGAGTTTTTTAAAAATATCTTTAAATTGTCAATTTCATAAATAATATTATAACATTATTTATTTTTAAAAATAAAATTTTTAAATT
>JAITOM010000411.1 GCA_031289975.1 Methanobrevibacter sp.
TTTTAAATTTTAAATAATATAAATTTATTTTAGTTAATATAACTAATTTTAAATAAATATATTTTAATAATATTTATTTTAAAAAAAGTTATTTATTAAGAACTTTATCAAAACCACTAAAATTTAATTATTTTATTTTTAAAAATAAATAATATTATATTTTTATTTATGAAATTGATAATTTAAAGATATTTTTAAAAAACTCATTATAGTCATTTTGGAAAAGTTCTTAAATTTTAAGATGATAATTTTATTTATTAAATTACTTAATTTTAAATATTAATTTATAAAAATCTATAATTTTAAATTTTGAATAATATAGATTTATTTTAATTAATATAACTAATTTTAAATAAATATATTTTAATAATATTTATTTTTAAAAAAGTTATTTATTAAGGACTTTATCAAAACTACTATACTTAAAAACATTTTTTAGTTCACTATATTAATCATTCGCTTGGGTTGGATCTAATAATTTTTGTAAATTATCCCCAATAACATCAAATAAAAGAACTATTATAAGTAATGAAAGACCTGGGAAAAATGCTAACCACCAAGCTCCATTAGATAGATACTTCATTGATTCTGCTAAAATAATACCAATTGCAGGTTCATGTGGAGATAAACCAAAACCTAAGAAAGTCACACTTGCTTCGTGCATGATTGCATGAGGAAAGATCAATATTGTTCCAACAATAATTTGAGGAATGAGTAAAGGCAATAAATGGTTTTTAGCAATCCACCATTTAGATCTTCCAAAATTTTTTGAAAGTTTAACATAGGTAGAAGTGTTAATTTGCTTAATTTCGACCCTTAAAACTCTTGTTAATGGAGTCCAATGAGTTAAAGATATTCCAACTACGATACCTGCAATTCCCCCACCCAAACTTATTGAAATTAATATTATCAAAAGAATATGTGGTATTGATAGGAATAAATCTGTTATTCCACTTACAACATAATCAAAATATTTTCCTAATGTGGAAGATAAACCTAAAAGTACAGCGATAATTGCACTTAATATAGAAGCTAAAGCACCAATAATTATACTTAAACCTAAACCTTTCATGGTTCTACTAAACATATCACGTCCCATCCAATCAGTACCAAAAGGATATTGAAATGAAGGTTGAGAATTTTTTATGGAAAAATTGGTTGTAATATTATCTAAATTTATAAATAAGCTATTAATTACAATGGTTATTAATATTATTCCTACTAAAACTATTATTAATAGAGTTTTTGTTCTTAAATTCATATTAAAAAACAAAAATGAATATGGGCTTCTATATTTTTCTTTATCAAAACTCATTAGCTTCACTCTCCCTAATTCTTGGGTCAACAAATTTATAAATTAAATCAGCAATTGAATTTCCACAAAAAACAAATATTGTACTTATTAACACTATTCCAAGTAAAAGTGGAATATCTGATTGTATTCCTGCAGTTACAGCAGCTTGACCTATTCCTGGATATGAGAAAACTTGTTCAACAAGTATTGTCCCTCCAAAAAGTTCACTAAATGATAAAAATTGTAGTGTGATAGCTGGAAGAAGAATATTTCTAATACCATGTCTTTTAATTAAAGACCAACCTTTTTCACCTCTTGCTTTAGCAAAAAGGAAATAATCAGATGATGAGACTTCAACTAATTTACTTCTTGTAAATAATGCTATTTGAGCTATTCCAGTTATACTTAAAGTAAGTACAGGAAGTATTAATCTATGTAACCATTCGCCTAATGTGACATTTCCAGCTAATTTACCTATTGGTACTGCAAGTCCTGTAGGAAACCATCGTAATTGAACAGCGAATACCATTAATAAGATTAAAGCAATCCAAAATACTGGTGCAGAATATATGATATAGGAATAAAGTTTAACCCCTTTATCAATAAAAGTCCCTTTTTTAAAACCTGCTAATACACCTAAGAAAAATCCTAAAATTCCAGAGAATAACCACGATAAAAACATTAACATGAATGATGCTGAAAATCTTTCACCTATGACCTCAGTAACTGGAATTCTATAAATTAAAGAAGTTCCTAAATTTCCATGTGCTAAATTACCAAGCCAATTAACAACTTTCACAGGTAAGGATTGGTTAACACCCCAATACTCATTTAAGTTAGCTAATTTATCCTGGCTAACACTCATTTCACCAATGTACATCCTAACAGGATCAATAGGACTAATTTCAACTAAGAGGAAACTAATTATTGAAACGGCTATTAATAAAATTATTAGAATTCCAACTTTAAACCCTAAAAATTTAGCTAATTTTTTATAATTTAACAAAATTTTCACCTTTTAAAAAAATAATATTAAAGTTTAAAATGAATATAATTTATAAATTTGCCTTGTAAATCATGAATTTTATAAACAATCAATTTAAAATATAAAAAATCAATTTAAAATATAAAAAATCAATTTAAAATATAAAAAATCAATTTAAAATATAAAAAATCAATTTAAAATATAAAAAATCAATTTAAAATATAA
>JAITOM010000090.1 GCA_031289975.1 Methanobrevibacter sp.
TAAACCTCTATTTAATATATTAATAGCAGCATTAATGTCACGGTCATGTTGAGTATCACAAATAGGACATTTGGGGTTTCTGTTGTTTAAGTCTTTTGTTTTTAAGACTTTACGACCACAAATACTACAACATTGACTGAAAGGGAATTTCCTTTCTACTTTAATGAAATGTTTACCATTCTTTTTAGCTTTGTATGCTAAAAAATTAAAGAATTTACCAGCGCTACTATTTTGAATAGATTTTCTTAATAGTTTAAAATTGAATTTCTTTAAAATATAGTCATATTAATTAGGCAGTGTAAAATTAGGATGGATTTTCACAATTAAAAAATTAAAAGCATGTGATGAAAGCTTAATGACATGTATATGGTCTAAATGTTTTATGCTAAAAAGTAAAATTCCAGATTGTGAATTTCCATCCTCTTTTTACAGTGCCATTAATTAAAATAAATTTATATTATTTAAAATTTAAAATTATAGCTTTTTATAAATTAATATTTAAAATTAAATAATTTAATAAAAAAAATTATCATCTTAAAATTTAAGAACTTTTCAATAATGACTATATTTAAAATAAATAATTAATTATAAACATTTTCATCACTATAGTTATTATATCTTACTTAATTTAATAGAATTTTAATTACTTTAAATTATAACTTATTTTAAAAATCAATGTGATATTAATGTATATAAAGCTTTATTAATAAATTAATATCATATAAATATTTATAATAAATTGTTTTATATACAGTGGTTTTGATAAAGTTCTTAATAAATAATTTTTTTAAAAATAAATATTATTAAAATATATTTATTTAAAATTAGTTATATTAATTAAAATAAATTTATATTATTTAAAATTTAAAATTATAGATTTTTATAAAGTAATATTTGAAATTAAATAATTTAATAAAAAAGATTATCATCCAAAATTTAAGAACTTTTCCAAAATGACTATAATTTATACTATTTTGTAAAATTATTTTCTTTTATTTGAAAAATTTTTTATTTTTCAAGTTAGAAACGAAAAATTTTCGATTTTTCTAAGTTATCTTCGATAACAAATCTTTGATTTTCTTTATTGAAATTTTTTATTTCACTTATAAAAACGAAGTTTTTCTTTATTTATATATTAATTGTATAATATTAATAATACGAATAAATATAATTAAATTTATAAATCATTATATTAACTAAGCTTATTTAAAACTAATAAAATCTTGGAGTTAATAATCATGATTAATGTTGCTGTTACTGGAGCTGTAGGTAGAATGGGTTCTGGTATAATAAAAAAAGTTGTAGAACAAGAAAATATGAATTTAGTTGCAGCTATTGAAGTACCTAATACTCCTCTTGAAAATAAGGATATTGGAGAAGTAATCGGTATTGGAAAAACTGGTGTCAAGATCACAGGTGCTGAAAATCTTGAAGAAGTTATAGGATCCTCTAAGGCAAATGTTTTAGTAGATTTTACAATAGCTAATGCAGCATTTGAAACAATTAAAAAAACAGCAAAATTTGGTGTAAATCTTGTTGTTGGAACAACAGGATTTTCTGATGAACAAATAAAGGATATTCATAAAATTATTAAGGAATCTAAAGTTAAAGCAGTTATTTCATCAAATATGTCTATTGGTGTCAATGTTTTCTTTAAGATTCTAAAAGATATTACACCATTACTATTAGATTATGATATTGAAATAATTGAGACTCATCATAATAAAAAGAAAGATTCTCCTTCAGGAACTGCTATGACTGCATTTGAAATAATATCTGAAAAACTAAATAGAAATACTGATGATATAGGAGTATTTGGTAGAAAAGGAGTTGTTGGAGAAAGAACGAAAAATGAAATTGGTTTACATGCTGTTAGAGGTGGAGATATAATCGGAACCCATAATGTAATATTTGCTGGTGAAGGAGAACATATTGAAATTAAGCATGTAGCACATAATCGTGATGTTTTTGTTCTGGGAGTAATTAAAGCCCTTAATTTTATTGAAAATGGGGTTCCTGGAAAAATTAATTCAATGAATGATGTTTTAGGAATTTAATCATTGTTAAGATATTTTGATTAAGGTAATATAGTATAGTATTATAAAGAAAAACATTTATATATAATAAATTATATAATTTGTATTGTTAATTTATTTTATCATATACATGAAAAGACTACTATGTTCTCCATCTTGTGGCATAGATGAATTATTAGTATCTCGTAGTCCAGCAATATGTTTTTATATGTTTGCGGTGTTAGTCCAGCCTGGTTAAGATACTGCCCTGCCACGGCAGAGACCTGGGTTCAATTCCCGGACGCCGCATAGCGGCTGTAGTATAGCCTGGTTAGTACTTGGGCCTTCCAAGCCTACAGCCCGGGTTCAAATCCCGGCAGCCGCATTGCCACGAATGACTTCATTTTTACAAGCTTTTACTTTTTATTTTTATTATCTCTTTCACGTTTTCTGCTCAAGCTTCTGGAACAATAGCATTGGGTTGACAGCAGTGGTCAAGCACCATATTTTTGGCATTTTAAAAATTTTTTAATTTTACTAAAATGCTCTAATTTTTGAAACTATTCATTATATTTTTATTGATTTAAAATTTAAATGTTTTATTTTAATTATTTCTTAAAAATAAGAAATTTAATCAAATAAACTAAATTTAAAAGAAAATTAAAAATAATGATTTTTGCTAAAATTCAAGTTTTCCACTATATAATCAAAATAAAATTAATTTAATAACAAACATTTAGGCAGCGATTAAAATG
>JAITOM010000098.1 GCA_031289975.1 Methanobrevibacter sp.
TAATAACTAACTTTTTTAAAAATAAATATTATTAAATTATATTAATTTAAAATTGTTTATATTAATTAAAATAAATTTATATTATTTAAAATTTAAAATTATAGATTTTTATAAATATATATTTAAAATTAAATAATTTAATAAATAAAGTTATCATTCAAAATTAAAGAACTTTTCAATAAGGACTATAATTAAAATTATAAATTTTTATGAAATAATATTAAAAATTAAATAATTTAATAAAAAAATTTTTCATCCAAAATTAAAGAACTTTTCAAAATGACTATAAATAGAGATTTTTAAATCTGTTTATAGAAATTTATCTTCATCCCCAGCATATGGAACTTCTTCAAGTTCATAGAGTTTTCTGAAAATGTTTTCATCATTTCGTTCCTCAAGAATATGAGCTATTAAACCTGGAAGTCTCCCTATGATGAATAATCCAATACCATTTTCAGGTTTAAATCCCAAATCTAATAAGAGACCTGCATTTATTCCATCAATATTTAATTTAATATTTTTTTCATCTAAGTTTTTTTCAATGGCTAATGCTAACTTTGTATGATTTCCTACTAATTCTTCCTCAATAGCTAATTCTAAAATTTTCTTTGCTCTTGGATCGGCATCATGATATCTATGTCCAAAACCAGGGATATGTTTTTTCATTTTAATATATTGATTGGTTATATCAATAGCTATTGTATCTATCACTTCATCAGTTAAATCTTCATTATTTTCTATTGAATCTTGAAATATATTCATTGCTTTTTCAATTGCTCCTGCATGATTAACTCCAAATGAGAGTAATGCTCCAGATAATGCAACATTTAAAGGAGAACCTGATGAAGTTATTAATCTTGCAGCCTGTGTACTTGGAGGAGTTAAACCATGGTCACAAAAAGATACTAAGATATGATTAAACATTTTAAGTTCTTTTTTAGAGGGTAAATCATTTCTAAGAAGTAAGAATATCATTTCTGGATAAGTTAAATTGTTTATTAAATCTTCTTGTGAATATCCTTTAGTGGTTATTTTATCATGCTCAATTTTAGTAATAGAAGTTCTCATTGTATGTTCTTCCATTTTAAAAATCTCTTCTAATGATTTTCTCTTAGTTTCCATATTAACACCAATTATTTAAAAATCTCTTCTCTAATAGTTTTATCATATTTCAATATTTAACATTGATTATAAATCTTAAATCTAAATATGCGGGGAATATATTGTAAATATCTATAAAACTAATATATTCACAATAGGTTTATAGATAGATCTCTTAATTATATTTAATACTTTTTTTATAACTTCTTATTTTTCTTATAACTTCTTATTTTTCATTATTATTACTTATTTTTTTATTTTAAATATTGTGGTTTTGATAAAGTTTTTAATAAATAAATTTTTTTAAAAATAAATATTATTGAAAAATATTAATTTGAAATTATTTATATTAATTAAAATATATTTAAATTATTTAAAATTTAAAATTATAGATTTTTATAAATTAATATCAAAAATTAAATAATTTAATAAAAAAATTTTTCATCCAAAATTAAAGAACTTTTCCAAAATGACTATAATTTAAAGTTATTTATATTAATCAAAATAAATTTATATTATTTAAAATTTAAAATTATAGATTTTTATGAATTAATATTTAAAATTAAATAATTTAATGAAAAAAATCATCATCCAAAATTTAAGAACTTTTCCAAAATGACTATAATCAAAATATACTTATATTATTTAAAATTTAAAGTTATAGACTTTCATAAACTGATATTTAAAATTAAATAACTTGATAAAAAAATTTATCATTTTAAAATTTAAGAGCTTTTCCCTAATGAGTATATTATGATCTTTTTTAAAAAGTTTTTAAATTTTTAGAGAATATAAATTTTATTATATTCCTTATTTTAAATTATAAATCTTTTAATTTTAATATTTTAAATTATAAATTAATATAAAAATTGTTTTTATAAATTAAAAAAATTTCAAGGAAATTTATCATATAATTTCAATTCATTTAAAAAAAAGATTTAACAGACAATAGGTTGAAATTAAGAATAGGGTTTTGAAGATAATAGTTAATTTTACCCATTTCCTGATTTAATATTATAAATTACTCATCTAATGAATTATAAAGTATGCCTTTATTCATGGAATACATAACAACATCAACATCAAATTTATCATGACTATATTCTTTGACTCTGCTTATAATTTTTTCACCAATATTTTTATAAAGTTTATTAAAGTCATCACCTAAAAGTTCAACAACACCTTCAGTAGTTTTTTCATTATAAACTTTTTTTACAAGTTCTAAATCATAGCCCATAAGTGCTAATTCTAAGGCTAATGTTTCAAGTCTAAGATCACAAACTTTACTATGGGTATTAAATCCTCCACTTGCTATTTTAGAAAGTTTTCCAATATGACCCACAATTATTATATTATCTATTCCTTTAGAACTAATTGTATCAATTGCAAAACCAATGTAATTTGAAACAATGACCATGTCTTCAGATGACAAGTTTAGTTTATTTGCTATATCTTGACCCATATTCCCAAACAATAATATTAGTTGTTTACTTCCATTTAGAATTTTTTGATTAATTTCAAGATGTATAACTTCTTTAAAAGAATCTTCAGACATCGGAGTGACAATTCCAGTTGTACCCAATATTGAAATACCATTCATGATATTTAATCGTGAATTAAATGTTTTTTTAGCTATTTTTTCTCCATCGGGTATGAAAATTGTTATTTCAACACCATGATTTTCTGGTAAGACTTTTAATGTTTCATTTTTTATCATTTCTCTTGGAACTGGATTTATAGCTGGTTCTCCTTTTTTTATATATAAACCATCACCACAAACTATTCCAACCCCATAACCACCTTTTAAAGAATATCCTCTTTCTTTTTTAGTAGCACGAGCAAATATTTTAATTCCATTGGTAACATCCATATCATCCCCACCATCTTTGATAATAGAGCATTCCACATAGTTTTCGCCAAAAAATATGTCATGAACATCTAAAGTAAGTTCTATTCCTTTAGGAGTATCTATTTTAATATTATTAATCTTTTTTTCAGTGAAAAGCATTTTAGTTGCAGCTTTAGCTGCTGCTGCTGCAGATGATCCAGTCGTATAACCACATCTTAACTTCTTACCGTTTGATTCTATATATAAATCTAACATTAGATATACCTTTAGATACTTAAGAATTATATTTTTAAAAAACTTCAAAACTTTTTAAAAAACTTCAAACTTTTTTTTACATCATCTAAAAATTAAAGATTTCATAAATAAAATTGTAAATGATTGTAAGTTATTTCTAATCGAACAATCTTAACTGGCTTGTATGTGATGTAGAGAATTTATGCACTGTTTTTTCAGGGAGACTCAAGTAATTTTCTAATTTAAAATTTTTAAATTTATCTCTTTCTTCTTTAGGAGCATAAACACAAATATCTAAATAATTAAACTTCGCATACTTTAATGCTCCCACAATACTGGATATATCACTTAAATGGAATAGTCTATCTCCAAAAGCAACTTGGGTTTTCATTTCACTAAATTTAGGATACTCTGGAATATTAATAATAACATATTTTTTATCTATTTCTAAGTCTTCACTTATCTCTTCTTCACATTTTTTAAGTGTTTCATCATTGATTTTAAAGATATCTTGAGGATTTAGAAATTCATTTAAACGAGTAGAACTTAGGATTTTTAAAAGGTTTCGATTATCAAATTTTGTAATAGTGTCTTTTATAAATCCATCACTATTTCTACAAATAGAAATAATATCAATATCATCGTATTGGTAAATATCTTTAGTTTTTATAAGTTTTTTTTCAATTATTTCCTTTAAACATCTTCTAAACATAGCATTTATAATTCTTG
Source organism: Methanobrevibacter sp. (assembly GCA_031289975.1). GTDB lineage: Archaea > Methanobacteriota > Methanobacteria > Methanobacteriales > Methanobacteriaceae > Methanovirga. The sequence goes on from JAITOM010000098.1 coordinate 3,914, forward strand.
CTGTGTGATGTTGATAAACACTTGGATACATCTGATATCTTGCTACAAGTGCTGATTCTGCTGCTTGTATTCCTTTTTCATCTAAAATCAGATAGTGTTTCAATTTTAAATTGGATATTATTCTATCCACATCAATTACTCCATAAGCTACACCAGTATAATGCGAATCTCTTATTAAGTAATCCATTCTATCCACATCAAGTTCTCCAGATACAATAGGACCTAATTCACCTTTTCCATTTATGATATCTATAATTTCTTTTGTGTCAAATTCTTCACTTAAAACATCATTTAATGAGGTTTTTTTAATAACTTTTGCAGATAGTTCTTCATGTTTAACATCTAAAACAGGTTCTGAAGCATGTGAAAATGGACCATGACCTATATCATGAAGCATTGAAGCTATTCTAACAAGTTTTTTATTGTAGTCACTTAAATTGAGATGATCAGCTAATCTTGATCCAAGATTCATTGTTCCAACTGAATGTTCAAATCTTGAATGATTTGCTCCAGGATATATTAAAGATATGAATCCTAATTGTTTTATTCGTCTAAGACGTTGCATTTGTGGATAATCCATTACTTTAACTTCAAAATCATTTAAAGAAAATTCTCCATGCACACTATCTCTAATTAATCTACTTGTTTTCAGCATTATAATCATGTTTTAATTATTTTAAATATTATATCCATAATTTTTTAAGAAATCATTAATTATAGTCATTATGGGAAAGCTCCTAAATTTTAAAATGATAATTTTTTTATTAAATTATTTAATTTCAAATATTAAATTATTTAATTTCAAATATTAAATTATTTAATTTCAAATATTAATTTATAAAAATCTATAATTTTAAATTTTAAATAATATAAATATATTTTGATTAATATAAACAATTTTAAACTAATATTTATAAAATCTATGATTTTATAAGTCAGAAAATTTCTAATTTTTGTTATTTTTTAATAATATTTATTTTTAAAAAGTTATTTATACTGGTTTTGATAATGTTCTTAATAAATAACTTTTTTTAAAATTAAATATTATTAAAAAATATTAAAAAATATTAATTTAAAATTAGTTATATTAATTAGTATATGCTTATGTTATTTAAAATTTAAAATTATAAATTTTTATAAGCTGATATTTGAAATTAAATAATTTAATAAAAAAATTTATTATTCAAAATTTAAGAACTTTTTCAAAATGACTACATTAAGAACTTCATCAAAACCATATATAATTTAATAAGTTCATATATGATCTGATAGAAAACCATTATTAATATTTAGATTATTAAATAATATGATTATTCATAGCTTTTTAAGCTTAATAAATCCTTAAGTTCATTATCATTCATTTCTGTAACAAATTTCTCATCAGTATCAATAGCAAGTTCTGCTAATTTTCTTTTACTCATTATCATCTGATTTATTTTTTCTTCAAAAGTTCCTTTAGTGATAAGCCTGTAAACCATTATTCTATTTTCCTGACCAATTCTATGAACACGATCAGTAGCTTGATTTTCAACAGCTGGATTCCACCACAAATCAAAATGGATAACATGAGAAGCTGCTGTTAGATTTAATCCTGTTCCACCTGCTTTTAGAGAAACTATCATTACTCTTTTCTTAAAATCATTCTGGAATTCCTCAACAATCTTGTCCCTATTTTTTCTTGTTAATCTACCATGATAAAAAAGAACATCAATATTAAATTTTTCCTCTAAAAGTTCAGCCATTACACTTCCAATTTGAACATACTGTGTGAATATGATAACTTTCTCTTTATTCTCCTCAATATTTTCTAAAATATCAATTAACATTTCCATTTTTCCAGATTCTTCAATACTGTATTCATCAGACTTAGAAAATTGAGCTGGATGGTTGCATATTTGTTTTAATGAATTAATAAGCTTTAAAACTAAACCTTTTCTTTGGATTCCCTCGGATTTTTTAATTTCATCTAAAATGTTATCAATGACCTTTTGATATAATGCGGTTTGAGATTTGGTTAAGAAACAATAGGAATCGTTGATGACTTTCTCAGGTAAATCAGCTATAATCTTTTTATCAGTTTTTAATCTTCTTAAAATAAAAGGAGAGCAGATTTTTTTGAAGTTTTCCAGTGCTTTAAAGTCATTTTCCTTTTCAATAGGATTAACAAAATTTTTCTTAAATTTTCTTAAATTATATAAATAATTATTGTTTGTAAAATCAAATATACTCCAATAATCAGTTAACCTATTTTCAATAGGTGTTCCAGTTAATGCTATCCTATGCTCACCATCCAATTTTTTAATAAGTTTGGATTGTTGAGTGTTAGGATTTTTGATGTTTTGTGCCTCATCAATCACAATTAAAAACCATTTAATCTTTTTAAAACTATCAAAATTAGTTCTAATCATTCCATAAGATGTTATTATAATATCTGACTTCAAATTTATTGATTTATTGTCTAAATGAAAAATATCACAGATTAAATCTGGTGTGAAATTTTCTATTTCTTTTTGCCAATTATATAAAATAGCTGTGGGAGCTATAACCAAAACCTTTTTATTGTTTAAGTATCCCTCATTTTTTAGATATAGAATAGCTGTTAACACCTCTAAAGTTTTACCAAGACCCATATCATCAGCTAAAATACTTCCAAATCCTGTCCGTATGTTTTGAACAAGCCATGAAAAACCTCGATTTTGATAAGGTCTTAATTTTCCATTTAAATTGTCTGGTATTTTTACTTCCTCATATCTGTTGATTTTATTTACTAAACTTTTAATGTTTTTATCAAAGTTAATGTCTATATCTTGATACTGTGATGATAATATTGTTTGTAAGATTTCATTGTTCTTAGGATTTTTAGGCAGGTTTTTAACTTTATTGGATACATCATTTGTTATCTTAGGGTTTAAAAGATAATGTTTCCCATCAATTTTAATAAAAGATGATGAAGCACCGATTAATTTTTTAAATTCAGTGATATTTATTTTTTTATTTCCAATAGCTATTTTCCAATCAAAATCTATGATTGATTCTAAATTTAGGAGGTTTGTATTGGATATTGAATCTGTAGTTAAATTTGTATTTATATTCCCTATAATTTCAGGTTTAAATTCTTCTTCTAAGTTTGAAGGTAAATTAACCTTAAAATTCAAGGCTTTTAATAATGGTAAGGTTTTAAAATAGAAATTATTAAATTCATCTAAATTGTAAGATACTTGTTTATTCTTATTTACAGTATCGTTTATATCTGGATAGTAATTAGTTAATAGTTGAATGTCTAATAATATATCAAATCGGGTTTTTAAATCTGTTATTTTATCAAATTCTTCATTAAACTGTTTTAAATCCTTCATCAATAAATTTATGTGGAATTGATCCTCTTCCTCAAGAACACTTAACTGGATTTTTCGCTCACTTTCAAATAAAAACAGTTTATAAAGCCATTTATTGATTAATTTATTTGAATCAGGACGAAGATCTAAAGGGGTATCCTCGAAAAAAAGTCTATACTCCAAATCCATGCTATTACCATCATTAGCCTTTGGATTATTAAAAAGCATGAAATTTCTTATAAATAAATCCAATATAAATTTCACTTGCTCATTAGTAGAAACATTTCCTCCATTAAGTTTAAGTAAATCTTGTGGACATGATGAGGACAATTCTTCAAAAATGTCATTTACATCATGATTAAAAAGAGCAGGAATCCATTTTATAAAATGAGTATAATTTTTATTGTCGTATAACATTTCAGGGATTATAGCTATTTTTTCTATTAGTTTTTGACTAAATTGATATAACTTATAAGTGAATTGTATTGAATAATTATATTCTTCAATTAATCCCTCAGGCATTTCAAAAAAGAATTCATGAAATACATATTCTAAATTATCATTCTGTGGGATAATTGATATATTTTTAATCCTATAATCATCACTTAAGTTTATTTGTAAATCTTTAAGATACTTAGGTTCATCCCATTTCATTAAAAAAATTCGTCTATCATAATCTTGTTCACTTTCATTTTCCCTTTTAGCTATGAAAGGTTTGAAATTAAGTTTTAATCTATCACCTTGCACGAAAACATTACTATGGCGAGATAAATAGGTTAAATTTTTTAGTAATATTGGTTTAAAATCCTTCATGAAAAAATCAGGTTGACTATCCAATAATAAATCAATCACTCCCTTTAATTTAGGAATATTATCTAAATCAATGTTTTTAAAATCTTTAACAGTTATATGTTTAGGATTTTCCCTTTGCAAATCAACTGTTTTAATCTGATTAGGAATGCTCATCTTTTTGTATGGATCAATTATAGGTGATAAATCCAATCCTTTAACTTTAAAAAGTAATAATGGATCTGTATCTATTTCCAATCCGAAATAATAATATAATCTCATGGTGTGTTTACAATATTTCCGACATTCACAAGTTATTTTTAATTCATCAAGAGATTTTGGAATTATATGAATGTTAAGGGATGAAAGTTCATCATAAAGCTGTTTAGGTAAATTATTTTTGGTTAAACCAATTAAATAAGATGGTGATTTTCCAATTAAATTTTTTATAATATTACTTTCATCATCACTAAACATTTTAAATTTTATTTTCGGTTTGTACCATGATGGAACGAATCTACTAAATTCATATACCTCTTCTAAAAGTATATTATTATCTATTTCTGGTTCAAACCCCCATGAATGATTATAAAATTTTCTTCCATCACTAAATGCTTTTTTTAATTCTTCACTATTAAGAAGCTCAAACCATTGATTAGCCCACCAATTCTTAGCATATTTTTTCATTTTCCGAACCATATTATCTATTTCCTACTTTAAACTTATTTTCAATGAATCCATTATGTTAATATTGTTTTAATTATCTCAGTTGATTTTAATATCTCTCTTATACATATTAAATGTTATTGAACTTGAAGTTTCTAAGTCATTAAAGTTTATTATGAAATCATTTATCAACATATCTATATGATTGAATATTCATCCATAGTAAAGATATTTTTCCAAACAATTCCCTCTGAAAGGTTTATTAAAATAGAATTTGAATATTTTTATTTCAATGTAATTATTGAATATTTTTATTTCAATGTAATTATATTACTTTTATATTTATATTAATTATATCTATTAAATTTTAATTTTTTTCTATTAAAGAGGCTGTGCGAAAAATAATTTTTGGGGCTGTTTTTTAAATTGATTTAAGCTGGTTTTTTCTTTATTTAATTGTATATTGTTTTTTATTCCTGTTTCTATAATTGTATTAATT
>JAITOM010000100.1 GCA_031289975.1 Methanobrevibacter sp.
CAATTGAAAAATTGAAAACAGACGATAAAAGTTTAATGACATGTATATGGGCTTAATGCTTTTATGCTAAAATCCAAATTCCAAATTGTGAATTTCCATCCTCTTTTTACAGTGCCATATTTTAATAATGTTTATATTAAATTTTTATATTATATATTGATATATTGAGACTTTATAATATGAAACTTAAATTATTCACGAAAAAAAATCATTACTTCCAATTTTTATTAAAATCAATTTTTTTTAAAATTAAAATTATTATTTTTAAAAAATAAATAAAATAAACTATTTAATTATAAATTAATAACTTTTATTAGATAATTTTAAAAATTAAAATATTTTTAAAGTGCATAAATAAAATTTGGTTCTAATGAGTATAATATATAATTAATAATTTATAATTAGAATAATTTAATATAAATTAAAAATTTTTAAAGTGTAGAAAGTTTGGTTTAAACTATAAATTTTTTTTTTATTTAATAATTTTCAAGAAAGATTATTAATAAAATACTTTCTATTTAATAACAATCATAATATTAAATTTTAATCATATAAATTTAAATTTTAATCATATAAATACTTTTCTATCATATAGGGAATGTCAAAAAGTTTTAAGTTTTTACAGACAAATTACATCAAATTAAGTATTTATAATATAAAATATATATTAACAACTTTAATAATATTTATATACTATTGACATTGTATACAATTTACTGTATTACTAATATTTGTATACATTTTATTAAAATATGATATTATAGGCACTGTAAAATTAGCATGGATTTTCACAATTGAAAAATTGAAAACAGACGATAAAAGTTTAATGACATGTATATGGACTTAATGCTTTTATGCTAAAATCCAAATTCCAAATTGTGAATTTCCATCCTCTTTTTACAGTGCCATATTATATAATACTCATTAACTAATATGAGATAAAATTGAGATGATATAAAATGTCAAAAACTGTTGAAAATTTAACTAAAGCATTCATTGGTGAAAGCCAAGCAAGAAATAGATATACAATCTATAGTAAGCAAGCAGTTAATGATGGATATCCACAAATAGCTGACATCTTTTTACTTACTGCTGAAAATGAAAGAGAGCATGCTAAATGGTTATTCCGTTTAATTAACCAGATAAAAGAAAATAATGATCCAGTTATTGTAGAAGCAGATTCTCCTAATGTGCTTGGAGATACTGCAGAAAACTTAAAAGCAGCCATTGGGGGAGAACATTTTGAAACATCTGAAATGTATCCTGAATTTGCAAAAATAGCTAAAGAGGAGGGGTATATTGAAATAGCTAATAGATTGGACAGTATTGGTAAAGCTGAAGCTCATCATGAAAAAAGATTCCAAGTATTGCTTGATAATTTAGAGAAAGGAACTTTATTCTCAAAAGATAAAGAGGTTAATTGGTTGTGTCAAAAATGTGGACTTGTTTTAAATGGCAAAAAACCTCCTGCTAAATGCCCATCTTGTGATCATCCAACTAAATACTTTGAAATAGTGTGTGATGAATATTAAAAGTACAACAATTTATAAATTAAATTTATAACTTAAAAATAGAATATATTAAGGAGAATGATATTATGGTAGAAGAAGGTGGATTACTTAAATGTAAAATATGTGGAAGTGTATTAGAAAAACTTGTTCAAGGTTCTGAAGCTGGTAAACTCGATGATTTTGAAGAATTAACACCTAAACATGATGGTGAAGGTTCTCAAAAACATGTTCCAATTCTTGAAAAAGATGGGGGTAATGTTGTTATTAAAGTAGGTGAAATTACTCATCCAATGGAAGCTGAACATCAAATATGTTTCATTGAATTAATTGATGGAGATATAACTTACAGAAAAACTTTAAAGCCTGGTGAAGAACCAGAAGCTGTATTCAAAGTTGATACTGACATTAGTAACTTAAAAGCAAGAGAATATTGCAATGTCCATGGTTTATGGGAATCTTAGATAATTTAAAAAATTAAAGGAATTTTATTCCTTATTTAAATTTTTTATGGTTGTTTATAAGTATACTATATAGTACGAAACTTAAATTTTGGCAAAATCATTGTTTTCAATTTCCTTTTAAGGGGTGGGGAACAATTCTATTGAGGCTTATTTAAATATATAAACAATATTTTTTCATTTAATAACAATATTTTTTCATTTAATTTAAATATATAAACAATATTTTTTCATTTAATTTAAATATATAAACAATATTTTTTCATTTAATAACAATATTTTTTCATTTAATTTAAATATAATAAACAATATTTTTTCATTTAATTTAAATATATAAACAATATTTTTTCATTTAATTTAAATATAAACGATTTTATATAATAATTACTTTTTATTAGTAAATATTAAACTAATTTAATAGAATTTACTACTTTATAACATTCTATTTTCCTGTAAATCTCAGTTCCTACACTTTAATAGAGGGTGTAAACTTTTATGGAGGTTTATCAAAATTTAAGGTTTTCTTTATATATAAAAATCCAAAATTTGCAAAACCTCCATACTTTTTGACACCCTCTTTTAATCGAAAAGTTTAAAAGCAATGAAATTAAATTTATACCATGACTAATAAAATTCAATATTAATATGCGATCTCATCATTATAAAAAGGAAAGGATGAAAATGGTTAAAAATAATAATAAAAGGGTTAAAAGTAATAATAATATTAACTTGTCACGAATTCTTGGTATTTCTTTGTTCGGTTTAGCATTAATTTCATTGTTCATAATGTTAATTTGTGGATTAAACCCATCTGTTTGGTTAGATGAAATATTTACACTTAATATCGTAACATATTCTTTTAAAGACATGTTGATTGCTACTGCTCAAGATGTTCATCCACCTTTATATTATATTATTGTAAAAATGATTTTTAGTCTTTTTTCAGTTTTTTCTAATCCACTTAATATCTCTGATAGTTTTAATGTTTATATAGCTAAATTAATATCAGTTCTTCCTTTAATTTGTTTAATATATTTCAGCTTTACAAAATTGAAAAAAGAATTTGGATGGTTGGCTTGTGGTATTTTTACTTTTTGTATTGTTACAATGCCAAAAATGATGCTTTATAGTGTTGAAGTTCGTATGTATTCTTGGGCAATATTATTTCTAACTCTTAGTTTATATTATGCTTACATGATTACTAAAAATCCAAACAATAATAAAAATTGGATTATTTTCGCTTGTTTTAGTTTAATGGCTGCTTATACTCATTATTATGCGATGATTGGGGCAATGATGATATACTTTTTGTTAATAGCTTACATGATCATGAAAAGAAGTAGTGGTTATGTTAAAAAATCAATATTGAGCATTATATTTTCAATATTATTTTATTTACCATGGATTTATATGTTTATTAGCTATAGTAGTTATATTAATGGAAATGGATGGTGGATTAAACCTGATTTTCAATCTGTGATTCAGATAGTATTTGTATTATTTTCCCCCACGAATATTGTTGATAATGATGGATTTAGTGATTTAGGAGGATTACTCTTCTTTTTCTTTTTATTATTATCACTGTTTTATGTTTTTTTATTATATGATAAGAAAGATGAAAGAAAAACAGCATTTCTGGGGGGGGGGGGGTATCTTTGTTTTAATATCATCGATAATATTTGTAGCAATAATTTCATACACAGTTAAACCAATGTTCTTTAGAAGATATGCTGTATTCTTTTTAGGTTGTTTATGGTTATCATTTTCTATCATGTTAACTGCAGTAAGTAAAAATAAATCATATAAGATAATTTACATCCCAATTTTAATAATTATCCTTATCATGGGCATGATGAATACTGTTTCATTTGTAGACTCGCAAAATCTTTTAAAAACATCTTATTTAGATTTTGAACAATGTTTAACAAAAATAAATGAAAATGACACTATTATAACAATAGGCGATACATTTATTGCAAATTTTTATCTAAAAAAGAATAACATTATTAAATACGAAAATAATAATACTACAATACCTACTGAAATAGAAAAAGACATTAAAACTAATAAAATATGGATTTTTTGTATGACAGACTATAAACAGGAGATGCCATATTTTAATAATTTTATTAAAAATAAGTATATGGTAGAAGAAGTGAAAAAATTAAATCCTATGAGTAATTCTTATCCACTTGAAATATTTCAACTAAAACATATTTAACATTATATATTACGACACCTATTTTGGCAATATAATTTTCAATTCAATTTCAGTGAATGATTCTTTATCGACTAAATCATAGAAATTTTTCTTTCATACATTACAAATGTTGGCACTGTAAAAAGAGGATGGAAATTCCCAATTTGGAATTTGGATTTTAGCATAAAAGCATTAAGCCCATATACATGTCATTAAACTTTTATCGTCTGTTTTCAATTGTGAAAATCCATGCTAATTTTACAGTGTCCATCAATATAATATTAACTTTAAGAAATTTATAAAAATTAATATTAATTGATTCATTTAAAAAATATCTATGAGGGATTAAAAATATGGGAGAAGATATTAGGGGTAGACTATCTTTAGGGATTGCTGAGTTTAATAGTTTAATTAAACTAAATAAGATTTATGTTGATAAAACACGGTTTATAAAGAAGATGATGGATCATGGTGAAACTTATTATTTCTTATCTCGACCAAGAAGATTTGGTAAAACATTGATGGTTTCAACCTTAGAAAATTTTTTTCAAGGAAAAAAAGAATTATTTAAAAATACTTATATATATGATAAATATGATTGGAATGAAAAATATCCAGTAATAAGAATATCAATGAACAATTTATTAAATGATAGTTCAGAAGAATTAAAAGAAGATATTTTGTCGATGCTTGAAAATGTTGCTAAAAGAAATAATATTAAATTAAGTTAAAAAGGATCTTATGTAATAAAGTTCAATGAATTAATTGAAGGACTATCAGAAATTAGTGACACTAATGAGATCGTTGTTTTAATCGATGAATATGATGCACCCATAATCGATAAAATAACTAATACTAAGGTAGCTGATGAAAACAGGGAAATATTACAGAATTTTTATAGTGTTTTAAAAGCATCAGAAGAGTATATTAAGTTTGTTTTTGTCACTGGAATTAGTAAATTCGCAAAAACATCAATATTTTCTAAATTTAATAATCTAACTGAACTCACATTAGACAATGAATACTCCACAATTTGTGGCATAACTCACAATGAACTAAAAAATTACTATAAAGACCATATACAAGTCATGGCAGATGAAAATAATTACAGTTATGAAGAAACATTAGATAAAATTAACTATTTCTATGATGGCTATAGTTGGGATGGTAAAAGTAGAGTTTTTAATCCTAACTCAACCCTTCGTGCTTTATCTCAAAAAGAATTTCAAAGTTTTTGGTTTACAACGGGAATACCAAGTTTCATATCTGAAATATTTAAAGAAAGAAAAGTAACTGAGGATTACTTTAAACCAACACTGTTGAAAGCAACGGAATTGGATGCCATTGATCCAAATAACATTAATGAAACAACTTTACTCTTTCAGGCAGGTTATTTGACAATTGAAGAGAAGATTTTTGAAAGTGATGAATTTTATTACGGTCTTAGAATTCCTAATTTTGAGGTTGAACAAGCTTATAAAGATAATTTCCTTAAATTATATATTGGAAAGTTTGAAAGTAAATTTAGATATTCTCAAAATATTATTTGGGATGAAATAATTAACGGCGATTGTAAAAAGTTATCTAAAAATTTAAGAGCATTTATTGCAGGTATACCATATTATAATAGGATTAGTATGGATAATAATGAGAAATGGAAAGTTTATTCGATGATATTTACAATTTGGGCAGAGGAAGCAGATTTTTATTTAACTGTAGAGAAAGCGATTGAAGATGGTAGAATTGATTTTATTCTTGAAAACAATAAGAAAGATCAAACGGTTATTGTTGAGATGAAATATACCTCTGATCAATCAAAATCTTTAGATAGTTTAATTAATAAGGCTTTCAAACAAATTGAACATAAAAAATATTGGTGGGCTTACACTGGTGAGATTAAGTTAATGGCTTTAGCACTTAAAGATATTAAAATAGATAAAGGTGTTATAACTGATGTTAAGTGTAGAATAAAAGATGTGCCAAAGGATATGAGATAGTCAGGCTCTCTCAAAAATTAAGGTGGCAAGTTTTAAAACCATGTATATATTCTAAAAAAAAAGCTTTAATGGAATTGTTCATCATCTCCTTATTATTATTAAATTTCTTATGTTCTCATTTTTCTTAATTAGGAACCAAGATCTTTAAACTCTCAAAAAGAGGATGGATTTCAAAGATCTGAGATCTGGGTTTCATATAGAAAAAATTTAGATTGTATATGTCATCGAATTTTTACCCATTTTCTTAATTTTTTAATTTTAAAAATCCATCCTATTTTTACAGTACCATTTTATAAGTGTTTTGTAAATTTATTTTTATATATTTTCAACTTTTAAATAAATATTTTGGAAATGCTATATGATGAAATATTTGTTTAAATATAATTTAAGCTTTATATTTTTTTATTTTTTAATAATAATTATTATAATATATTTATTTAAAAAAATAAGTTATATAAATTATTATAATATATTTATTTAAAAAATAATTTGTATTAATTATTATATAGTGAACTAAAAAATGTTTTTAAGTAAAGAAAAACTTCGTTTTTCTAATTGAACAAGTTCAATAATGAGTTTTTTAAAAATATCTTTAAATTATCAATTTCATAAATAAAAATATA
>JAITOM010000113.1 GCA_031289975.1 Methanobrevibacter sp.
TTGAATGATAATTTTTTTTATTAAATTATTTAATTTTAAATATTACTTCATTAAAATCTATAATTTTAAATTTTAAATAATATAAGTATATTTTAATTAATATAAATAATTTTAAATTAGTATTTTTTAATAATATTTATTTTTAAAGAAATTATTTATTAAGAACTTTATCAAAACCACGATAAATAAAAGAAAATAATTTTGCAAAACACTATATTTAAAATTAAAGAACCTTGAAATTTAAGAACATTTCCATAATATTCTATTATCATTTATATTTTTAAGTTATATATTTTTATATTTTAAAACATATATCTAAATAAGAGAAGTATTGTTTATTGGTTTGGAGGAGATTTTATTTCATTTAATGAATATAATTATTAAAATGCTATTTTGGGATTATTCTGTGATTTAGGTTATTCTCATCTTTTTGGTCCAGATATTGAAAGAGAGTATACTAATCCACTTTATGAAGAGCGATTATTTAGTAGCTTATCTTCTATTAATCCAAATTTACCTCATGCAGCCATTAGTGAAGCTATTAATAAATTAATGGATATTGAAACGGGTTATTTAGAGCATCGTAATGCTATTTTCATGGATTTTCTTCAAAATGGGGTTTCTATTCAATGGATGAGTGATGTTGAAGAAATATTTTCTGTTGTTCGTTTAATTGATTATGAAAATATAAATAATAATACTTTTGAAGTTATTAATCAATGGACTTTTGTTGAGGATGAAGAAAAGAGACCAGATATAATTGTTTTTGTTAATGGTTTACCTCTTGTAGTTATTGAATTGAAATCTCCAAGTCGTGAAGAAACCGATTCTTCACAAGCCTATAGACAATTAAAAAATTATATGGATAAAATTCCTTCACTCTTTGTTTACAATGCTTTTTGTGTTATTAGTGATTTTGCAATTTCAAAAGCAGGGACGATTACAGCTAATGAAGATAGATATATGGAATGGAAAACTGTGGATGGTAATTATGAAACCACTCAATTTGCAGATTACAATGTTTTTTTTAAAGGAATGTTTGATAAAGAAAGGTTTTTAGATATTTTACAGTATTACACTTTATATTCAAAGGATGGTGTAAAACCTATTAAAATATTGGCTGCTTATCATCAATTTTTTGCGGTTAAAAAAGCTGTTGATTCCACAGTATTAGCCATTAAAAAAGGTGATACTAAAGCAGGTGTTTTTTGGCATACACAAGGCAGTGGAAAGTCATTATCCATGGTTTTTTATGTTAAAATACTTCAAAACGAATTGGATAAACCTACCTTTGTAGTTATCACTGATCGTAATGATTTAGATGATCAATTATTTAATCAATTCAGTAGATGTTCTGATTTTTTAAGAGAGAAACCTAAACAGGCTGAAAATAGAGCTAATTTAGTTGAATTATTGAATAATCGTGAAGCCAATGGTATTATTTTCACTACAATGCAGAAATTTGAAGAATCTAAAGAGTCTTTAACCAATAGAGATGATATTATTGTTATTTCTGATGAGGCTCATAGAGGGCAATATGGTTTAGAAGAAAGAGTTGATTCTAAAACTGGTAAAGTATCTGTTGGTGTTGCTCGTAAAATTAGGGATAATTTACCTAATGCTATTTTTATTGGTTTTACTGGAACTCCAATATCTAAAAAAGATAAATCTACAGTTGCAGTCTTTGGTGATTACATTGATATATATGACATGACCCAATCAGTGGAAGATGGAGCAACAAAACCAATTTACTATGAAAGTCGTGTTGTTAAACTAAAACTTGACGAAGAAACTTTAAGTAAAATTGATAAAGAATACGATAAATTAGCAGAAAATTCTGAACCATACAACATTGAAAAAAGTAAAAAAGAACTTAGTAGAATGGAAGAAGTTCTTGGTTCTCCAGAAACAATTGAATCTCTTTGTAGAGATATTATTTATCATTATGAAAATGATAGACAAGATATACTTACAGGTAAAGCAATGATTGTAGCTTATTCAAGAAAAATAGCTATGAAAATTTATGATAAAATCTTAGAACTTAGACCCAACTATAAAGAGAAAGTAAATGTTGTTATGAGTTCAAGTAACAATGACATTGAGGAGTGGCATGAAATTATAGGAACAAAATCTCAAAAAATAGAACTTGCCAATAGATTTAAAGATAATGAAGATCCTTTTAAAATAGCTATTATAGTTGATATGTGGTTAACAGGATTTGATATTCCATCACTTGCAACAATGTATATTTTCAAACCAATGCAAGGTCATACTTTAATGCAAGCAATAGCAAGAGTAAACAGAGTATTTGAAGATAAAGAAGGTGGATTAATAGTTGATTATATGGGTATTTATGGAGCTTTACATAAAGCAATGAGCGACTACACTAATAGAGATCAAAAAAATTATGGGCACATGAATATTGCAAATACTGCACTACCACTCTTTAAAGAAAAGCTTGAGATTTGTAGAAACCAATTCCATGGATACGATTATTCTAAATTTTTCCAAAATTCAGATAAAAAACGATCCCAAACAATAGCAAAAGGAGTAAACTTTTTAAAAGACTTAAAAAGAGAAAAAAATAAAGAATCATTTGTTAAAGAATCATTGGCTTTAAAACAATCATTATCTTTATGTAAGAGTATTGTTGAAGAAAGAGAACGTTTCGAAGCAGCTTATTTTGAATCTGTGAGAACAATATTAACAAGACTTGAACATCCAGGTAAAACATCCCTAAAAGAAATTAATAAAACTATAACTGAATTATTAAAGCACATTATTAAAAGTGAAGGTATTATAAATCTTTTCTCAGATGTTAAGGAAGAGATTTCTCTCTTTGATCCAGACTTTTTAGATAGGGTTTCAAAAATGGAGGAGAAAAATTTAGCTCTTGAGCTATTAAAAAAATTACTCCAAGATAAGATTTCAAATTATACTCGCACAAATTTAGTTAAATCAGAACAATTTTCAGACTTATTAAAAAGCACATTAAACAGATATGTTAATGGACAAATAACAAATGAAGAAGTTATAACAGAATTAATAAATTTAGCAAATGAAATTAAAAAACATGAAAACGAAGGAAACGATTTAGGTTTGGATGATGAAGAATTAGCATTCTATGATGCATTAACAAAACCAGAAGCAATGAAAGAATTCTATAAAAACGAAGAATTAATTAAAATGACTAAAGAATTAGCAGATCAGCTAAGAAAAAGCAGAACAATAGACTGGCAAAAGAAAGAAAGTGCAAGAGCAAGAATGAGATCAAAAGTTAAAAGATTACTGAAAAAATATAACTATCCTCCCAATGAAATTCCAAATGCCTTAGAAACAGTGATAGCTCAATGCGAAAAATGGGCAGATAGTGAACTTTATATTTAATTAAAAACAGATTAGCGATTATAAGTTAAAATGACGAATTAGTTATACTAATGTATAAACTATTTATACAATAATGTTCAGAATATAATACTATGTTAGAAAAATTATTTCATTCAAAAACAAGAGTGAAAATTTTAAGTTATTTTTCCCTAAATCCTGGTATTAAGGTTTATATTAGAGAATTTTCCCGTATTCTTGAAGAAAATATTAATTCAGTTAGAAGAGAATTAATAAACTTAGAAAATATTAAAATTTTAATATCTGAAGAAAAAGGAAACTTAAAATATTACAGTATGAACAAAGAATCCCCTATTTATGAAGAAATCACTAACATATTTCTAAAAACTGAAGGAATTTCTAAAAATATTAAAAAAACATTAAAAAATGAAGACATAGAAACATTATTTATTTA
>JAITOM010000127.1 GCA_031289975.1 Methanobrevibacter sp.
ATATATTTAAATTATTTAAAATTTAAAATAATAGATTTTTATAAAATAATATTTAAAATTAAATAATTTAGTAAAAAATTTATAATCCAAAATTTAAGAACTTTTCAAAAATTACTATAATTTATTTTTTTTAAAAAGTTTAAATATGATTAAAATTTAATCAAAAATCATGAAATCATTTATAAACTAAATCTTATTTATCCTATTTAAAAAGTATTTATTAAGATAATTCAAGAGCATGAAAAAAGTATTTCTAATAAATGAGGATGGGCAAAAAACATATTTTTAAATTTTACCAATTTCAAATTTTAGCTAAAATTGTTTAAATCCATTATAAATCTTAATTTTAATTTTATTTAAGAAAATAAAAAAATATTAATTGAATTTTTAGATTTGGAAAATTACCATATCTTTAAATTAAATTCAGCAAAATCGAATTTTTCTTGAAAATAATCGTGTTCCAAGCTCAAATAAATAGAAAAAAAACAATTGAATTTTAAATATTGTTTATATTCTATTAAATTGACCAAACTTATTAAGTCATGCAAATATAATGATTATGAGTGAATACAAACCAATATCATAAAAATTAATAATTCTCCTATCAGCACTAAAATTTTAAATTGTGAATGCAATGGGTTTATTTTACTTTAATTGAATTTGTCAAATTATAAGTATTATTGTTTCCAACTTAACTACATGTTGGCATTGCGCTATGCCTAACCCCCAGTCAAATTATAAGTATTATTGTTTCCAACCCATTTTTTTACAAACCCCGAAAATAGGAAAGTTTATATTCTTAATCAACATACTACTAATAAGAATAAATATCGCAAATTTAAACATACTAAAATAGTTAAGGGCATATTATGGATTTAACAATTGATTTATTAAAAGAAGAAGCAAAAACTTTCTGTGAAGAAGAAAGTAAGAAAAATCATATTGAATTAATAGGAATTACAGATGGAAAAGCCGTTGGAACTTATGTAGAACATAAATTTAAAAAATATCTTAAAAATAAATATGACTTTACAATAGGGTCCAGTGCAAAGGGTATAGATTTATCAGATGATAATATTAATACTGATATAAAAGTAACATCAATAAGACAACCACAGAGTTCATGTCCTTTTAAAAATGCAAATCAAAAGATTTTTGGTCTTGGATATAATTTACTTGTTTTCGTATATGAAAAAATTGATAGTGCTAATGAATCTATACTTAATTTCAAACACTTTACTTTTATTGAGTCTCAACGGACAAGCGATTATACTATAACTAAAAGAATAAATGAAATGGTTAATGATGGTGCAATTAAAGAAGACATTATTGGTTTTCTTGAAGATAGAAATATTCCTGGAGATTCGATAATTTTAAATGAAATTGTGGATAAAATAATTAAAAAACCACCAATTCAAGGATTTTTAACTATTTCAAATGCATTACAATGGAGATTACAATATAAAAGAGTAATAGAGTTAAATAATAAAATTTCTGGTGTGGATAACTATGACTTTGAAAACTAAGCAAAAAGAATTTGGAGATTATCAAACCCCAGTTTATTTCACAAATTTAGTATGCAATTATTTAAAAAAAGAATTGAATATATCTCCTAACAACATTATTGAACCTACATGTGGGAAAGGCAACTTTTTAGTATCTTGTTTAAATTATTTTCCAAATAGTAAAATTTATGGAATAGAAATTAATGAATGTTATTTGAATGAAATTAGAGAAAAAATTAACTCTAAAAATCTCTTTTTGTACCACGAAAATATTTTTAATTTTAATTTTAATGTTATAACAGGCGAAACATATAGAAAAAATGAAACCTTAATAATTGGAAACCCCCCTTGGATTAACAATACAAATTTGTCCATTTTAAATTCAGAAAACATTCCTAAGAAATCTAACTTTAAACAAAAAAGAGGAATCGATTCAATAACAGGTAGTTCAAATTTTGATATTGCAGAATATATTATCTTAAAAGTTATCAATTATTTTAAAAATACTAATACTACAATATCTTTTTTATGTAAGTTCTCAGTTGCAAGAGAAGTATTCCAGGAATTAAAAAGAAGTAGAATTAATTTCAATCTCGCAAGAATTATAAGTTTTGATGCTAAGAAAGTTTTTAATATTTCTGCAGAAGCCTGTATTTTTATTATACTTTTAACATCAGAAAATATATCTAAAGATGATTGTGAAGTTTATGACTTAGATAACACTAATAATTTGAAGTATCGTTTTGGATTTAAAAACAACAAATTTTATTCAAACTTAGATAATGAATTTGATACAATTGATGGAAAGTCTTTTTTTGAATGGCATCAAGGAATAAAACATGATTGTTCAAAGATCATGGAACTAAAAAAGGGGGAACTAAAAAAGGGAAAAAATTACTATATAAATAAGAAAAAGGAAGAGCTTTACATTGAAGATACTTTAATTTGTCCTTTGATAAAAAGTAGTGATATTAAAGAGTATATTTTGAATAAAACAAATAAATATGTTATTGTAACTCAAAAAAAAGTTAAGGAAGATACTAATTATATTGAAAAATTAGCCCCTAAAACTTGGAGTTACTTAAAAGAAAATGAAGAAATGTTTAATAATCGAAAAAGTATTATTTATAAGAACTCCCCAAAATTTGCAATGTTTGGAGTTGGTGAATATACTTTTTCTAAATACAAGGTAGGAATCTCTGGTTTTTATAAAAATCCTATTTTTTCTTTATTGGTATTTGAAAAAGCAGTGATGATGGACGATACTTGTTACTTTATATCCTTTGAAAACTATGATGATGCATACATAACAATGCTAATTTTAAATAGTGATCTTGTTCAAGGTTTTCTTAAAAATACTGCATTTTTAGACTCAAAAAGACCATACACTAAAAAAATATTACAAAGAATTGATTTTAATAAATGTGTAAATCTATTAGAAATAAATGATTTAATTGATATAGAAAAAAGACTAAATTTACCTAAGTTTGTTAATAAGAATCAATACAATAATTTTAAAAAGCTATTAAAACATGATTTTCAAAAAACCTTGTTTTAGAAGTGAAATATAACTATTGTAGTTAAATGGAAATCTCGGACCATTGGTTCGAGAAATTTAATAAAAATAAACTACAAAATCTACAGCCATTGATTGTAAAATTTCAATGATTTATTCCAGTATATTATTATTTTTCAAAAATTATTTAATAAATTTTATTATAGTGATGTAAAAAATGTGGGGCTGTGAAAAATCAAACTGATAATGCATCTGAGCATCAAAAAATTATCGCATAATCAGTAGTTCGTAAAGTGTTTTTGTATTTTTGTTTTTTAGTGTTTTTTGTTTTTGTATTTGTATAGTTTGGGTTTGTTATTTTGGAATTTTCATGGTTTTTATGAGTATTTATAGGAATTTTCATGGAGCTGTTACTTTTTAAATTGTTAAATCCTAATTTTTCTTCTGTTATTCTGTTGATTTGTTTTAACATTGTTTTGAATGTCCATGTCACTACTTGACGACCATCTTGTCGTGGTATGCTGAAATAGGTCCATTGGATGTAGATCCAAATATTAACCAATAGAATACTTAATCCCACATATAATAATCTTAACACCGGGTTTCTTGTACTAGTTCGTACTCGTGATTGGTTCATTAGTCTGTAGCTTGATTCTATTCAAAAACGTTTTCTATATTCTTTAAACGCATTTTTCAATTTCATGCCACCTATTATGTACTGCATATGCGAAGTATTCAATTCATTTTCGACCATATTTGCCATTAGAAGATTTAACCACTACATTAACTTGGAAAGTGGCTTCATCTTCCTTTGAACGCATGGTGTAGTTGGTAAAGTAGCTATTTTCCTTTGAAAAGTTTTTGTATTCCTCCACTAGATCCTATCTTCACACAAGGTATAATAAAAGGTATTTCTCTATTTTGAAGATAATTTATAACATCTACGGTGTAAAACTCCCTATCAAGGTAAAGTCCTTTAATTTTAAACCCACTATTCTGAATTTCATTTGTTAAATAATCAATAGTGTCTTTTAAAGTATCTCCTTTTCTGATATATTTCACAGTTAAAGTATAACATTTATTCCTCAATATCACATATATGGAAGCATAAGCAAATCGAGCAGTTCCCTGCTTAGGTTTAGTTTTAATGCTGCCACCCTCATTTTCTTCATCCCCATAATATGGGATGGTGACAAAATCAATAGCAAAAGTATTAATTTTCTTGTGTATGATTTTCATCCAATGAATCTTCAATTGATTATTCAAACTCTCTTGAATTTGATCTAAATCTAGATCAAAAAGCCTGTATCTAATTGTTCCTTCAGAAGAATCATCAACAGAAAGACTACTGACCTGATTAATACTAGTTTGAGAAGCACCAGCATTGAAAAGATAATAAATAATAGTTTTATCACTATACGCTGCATTAGGGGCTGAATTCAAATTTAACAAATCTTTCATCACATGCACCGAAAAGTTTAATACATCATCCAATAATGACCTATGTGTGGGTTTTTATACATAAAATAATATAAAATAAGAGAATGTCAAAAAGTATGGAGGTTTTCATATTTTTATCATCATTTTCACGATTCTGCAGGAGAGTCTATATTTTCTTTCATTAAGATTCATTTAATCACTATTGTGCAAAATTTGTATTTAAAATATATGTCATCATGATCTATAAAATTTAAACCTATAAGTTTATATATTAGTTAATATATAATATTATTCATGGTATTTATATCTTTAAAAACAATAACAAGTAATGTAACAAAGAAAAAAAGATAATTCCACCAAATAAGAATATTCAAATGCTTGAAGATAAACATTAAGCTGATAGTTCCTATTTGTTCTCATTGTGAAAAACAAAAGAATACTAAGGCTGGTTGGACATATAACAAACTTACTTTAGATAATGGTGAAAAGGTTGAAATTGATTTACAGCTCTATTATTGTCATAATTGTAATCGTAAGTTCTTTACTAACTTTAATGAAGAAGAATCAGGTGAATTAGATGATAATAAGATAGAAAAAGTTAATGAACTTGAAAATAATGAAAATAAAAAGGTTAATAAGACTATAAAAGATAAATTTCGTGATTTTGTAGGTAATACTTCTGCATCACTTCGTAAAACTACATGGACAGTTTGAAATTTCCTTGATTTAGATTTATCGCATTAAGGAGTTAAAAATTGGTTAAATTGATGAAAATAAGATAGAAAAGACTTAAAATCGTATTACTCGTAAAAATGTATTGTACAGAGGTTATATGTCACAGATGAACAATTTACAAGTATTGGGTGCGAAAATATGTATCGTGTGACTCTTTATGATAAATTTGTTAAAGGACCCATAGCAGAAGAGTATAATGCCTAATAGAAAAAAGAAGCTAATGAAGATTTTATTTTCAGTACAATTTGAGATCAACCATTTATAAGTTTAACTACTGATGAATTTACAGTATATAAAAGTGTGACTAATGATGCGAATGTAATTCATCAAAATTGTATATTTCATCAGAGATGAAAT
>JAITOM010000131.1 GCA_031289975.1 Methanobrevibacter sp.
TTGTGAGTGGAATAGAAATATTGCTGAATTTCAATTGGTGTATAACATGTTTATAAAACGAAAAGTAAATTTATTAAAAGGATGGTGGTCAGAAGATGAATACTTCAAATATTTTTGAAGTCCTCAACCCCATACACTACTTTTTGGTCTGATATCCATTGGATTAAGATATCCATTGGATTAAGATATCCATTGGATTAAGATATCCATTGGATTAAGATTGAAAAGTATGTAAATAAGTTACAAAAGCGGATATAACGTGCTAAAAGTGTGAATGAATCCCGTTAAAAAACGGAGATTCTCACATTAATAGATAAAGATATGCTTGAGCGGCTCGTCATGAAAGTGACACGAGCCGTTCTTAGGAGAGGTTAGGAGGAAAACCTCCTAATTTTATCCGACAAACTTTTACCCTATTTTCCTAATTTTTCAATTGTAAATTTCCATGCTAATTTTACAGTGACAAAATAAATGATTAAGCTCATGCATACGGCATATTGCAAAATTTTTAATTAAGTTAAATTAAAAATGTCTATAATTATTTTAGAAGTATTTGCATTAATTATTAATATAATGACATCTACATTTAATTTAATTGATTTTTATAAATTTGTAATCTGTTGTGTTCATGAGCTTGAAAATTTAATTACAAACATTTTTACACCACTATATTATATAGTGCGAAGCCAAATTTTTTGCAAAAATCATTATTTTTAATTTTTATTAAAATACCATGATTTTCAAAAATTATTTAATAAATTTTATTAATATGAAAATTAAATGGTTTATTTTAATTATTTATTTAAAATAACGAATTTAATCTTAATAAATTGAATTTAAGAAAAAATTAAAAATAATGATTTTTGCAAAAAATTTGGTTCTTGACTATACTTATGAGTTAATTATGATGGAGGAATTTAAATGCAATTAATTTTTTCGATAATTATTCCAGTTTATAAAACAAAAATTGAATATTTTATTAGATGTTTAGAAAGTATTAAAAATAATAATTTATGTAATGATGAGTTTGAAGTTATTATAGTTAATGATGGTATGGATGATTTTAGTCAATATGAAGAAATTATCAATAATGTGCTGAAGTCAAATGGAATTAATGTTAGAGTAATCACCAATGATATTAATATGAATCTGAGTTATGCTAGATTTCGTGGTTTAAAAGATAGTCATGGGGATTATGTGCATTTTGTTGATAGTGATGATGAAATATATCCAAATATTTACATAAATTTAAAATATTATTTAACTGATAATCCTAATTTTGTGCTTTTCATGGAAAAATACAATATGGAAGGTGTTGAGCATGTTAACCAAGAAAAATTTTTTAAAAATTTAATTGAGGATACTCCTATTGATGACTTGAAAAGCAAGACATTTTTTAAGGATGACTTGAAAAAATTAAGAGGAACACTTTCTGTAACAGCGATACACTCTAAAATCTTTAATAAAAAGTGGTTATTAGATAATATAAGATCTTGGATACCTAATTTATATGTTGAAGATGTCTTATTAAGTACTGAAATTTTCATGAAAACAAAAAAATTCAAAGTATCCTACAATAAATTCTACCAATACTACCAATACTTAAATATTAAAAGTATTACAAGTGAAGCAAATGATAAACTTTTTATGGATGCTCTGTTTGTTTACAATAAAGCATTTAACATGTTATATCGTGAAGATAAATGGTATCTTAGATATTTAATTATAGATTTTATTTTAAGTTTTTATAGCTATTATTCTAATGCTTTAGAAGATTATGCTCCATTTATCAAAAAAATTTTTGAAAAATATGATAATATCAACTTCAAATTTTTTGATAAAAACCAATACCAACAATTTAAAAATAATATCCAATTATCTAAACTATTCTCTCCTTTAATATTAACAGAAGAAGAACTATTCTTCTCAAAAATAATTCATGATACTGATGATGAAACTATTTTACCCTCTGATAAATTAGATAAAGAGGGTAAGATAGTTGAAAAAGGATTTGTAGTAGATTTTTCATTATTCAATAATAAGAAGTTTAGATCTGACCAGTTTTTCTTATCTTCTGTTTTGTTTCTATTAACTAAATTCGTTTATAACAAAAAAATTTTAATTAGTAGATTATATGCTGATGAAAGTATTGATTTGAAAAAAATAATTTTTGGAATGAATATAAATACAGATGATTCTGTTGAAACATTTTTAGATAAAGTAAGTAAACAAATCAAAAAATTAAATGAATATGAATCTTATTTTCCTACTTTCAAGAATAATAATGATTTATCTTTGCCTCATTTTCAATATTATTACCAAAGTGATGAAAAAGAATTTAAAATACCAAAATCTAATTTTTCAGTAATAATAAAAGATCTGGATGAACTTAAAATCAAAATATTTTATAATTCTTCATTTTATAGTGAAGATTTCATCCAATTATTTTATGATAATCTTTTAGTAATAATTAAAAAATTTGCAGATAGCGAGAACAGTATTCTTAAAAATATT
>JAITOM010000137.1 GCA_031289975.1 Methanobrevibacter sp.
TATATGATTCCTATGTTTTATCAAAGAATTGATTTTATTCCTTTAACTTCTAATGGTAAAATTGATAAAAAATCGTTGCCAAATATAGTTTTTGATTCAAAGGATTTTGTTTCACCAAATAATCCATTAGAAAAAGAAATTTTTGAATTGTGTGCAAGTATATTAGGATATGATAATTTTGGTGTTACAAATAATCTTTTAAGCATTGGTTTCAATTCATTATCTTTACTCAAATTTTCAGCTAAATTATTTGAAAAATATAATATTGAATTAAATATAACTGATTTTAATGAAAATAATTCTATTCGTAGAATTTCTAAGTATATAAATTCACATCAAAAAATAAAATATAATAAACATAAGTCCAAAGAATATTATCCACTAAGTCCACAACAAACGATTCATTATTTGTCCCTTAAAAATAATCATCAAAATTCCAAAATGGAATCTGACCATGTTGCTTATCGTGTTAAAATTAAAGAAAAATTAGATATTATTAAATTTAAAAAAGCTTTAATCAAAACAATTGAAGTTAATTCATATATTAAAACATCATTCAAATATTTTAATGGAAAACTATGTCAAAAAAGGAACAATTTTAAAATTGATAATATTAAAATTCATGAAAAAAAATTAACAACTAATATTGAAAATGAATTTATTAGATCATTTAATATTTTTGAAGCTCCATTGTTTAGATTTGAAATATATAGTTATGATGGCGAAATTATTTTATTGATGGACATTCATCATCTTCTTGTTGATAATAATTCTGTCTGGATATTTATAGATAATTTATTTGAAATTTATAATGATAAAACTATTTTTAAAGAAATAGATTATTTTGATTATTCTTTAGATTCCCAAAAAATGAACCTTGAAAAAATAAGACAAACAACATCATACCTAAAAAATCAAATAAAAAGATTTTTAATTAATTCAAAAATCGATAAAATAACAACACAATCTTTTAATCAAGAAGTTAAATTTCAGTTTATTCCATTCAATGTTGAAATTTATGAAAAATTCTGTAAAAAAAATAATATCTTAATTTCAGAATTATTTTTAGCTACT
The DNA here is from genome assembly GCA_031289975.1 of Methanobrevibacter sp. Taxonomy (GTDB): domain Archaea; phylum Methanobacteriota; class Methanobacteria; order Methanobacteriales; family Methanobacteriaceae; genus Methanovirga. The sequence goes on from JAITOM010000137.1 coordinate 1,075, forward strand.
ATTTCTTTGGCTTTAAGTAAATTTCTAAAAAAAGATCAATTATTGATAGCAATGACTACAAATGGTCGAGATAATCCAAAATATTTTAATACTTTTGGATATTTTCCTAATATGCTCCCTCTTTTTATAAACATTAAATATGATAATATGAAAGATTACTTAAATCATTTAAAAGAGAGTATTCATAACTTAATGTTTTTATCCCCTTATTTGCCTAAAGTGATGTCTGAAATAAATTTTAATTGGAAATCAATTTCTTCAGTTTTTATTAATTATAATTATATCACTTTATATTCAAAAAATAACTGTTCTCTGGAAAATATATTTTTTAATAAAGAATTAAATATTGATATTGATGATTTAGTTTTCTTATGTATATATGACGAGCAAAATAAAATGATATTTTTAAGAGTGGTTTTCAATAGTGCTATTTACTCTAATGAAAAAATTGATTATTTGATTAAAGATATACATTTTTTCTTAAAAATGATAAGTAAATCGTGAATTTATAGAAACTCTAATAGATTGGACAACAATTATTTTTGGCTCATGGTAATAAATTTAAATAGTTTAATTAGTAAAAAAGGTAATGAAATTTCAAGTATTCATGTTTGGAGAGATAGTATGATAAATTTTAATCAAAACTTATTTTTTAAAGAAATATTAGATTCCTTTGAGTCTGAATCTATTTTATCTTATGACATTTTTAAAAACAAAAGAGAAATTGTTGAAGAAAATTTTTATTTAAGTTCTTCATTTAAAGATGAAGATGATAAATTTTTTTTATCTGCTCTTCTTTTTACTTTAACTAAATTTACTTATTCTCATGAAATCCTGATTAGTAAATTATATGAAAATAAAGAAGAAAATATTTTTGAAAAAATTCCTTTGGGAATGAAAATAGATACAAATAAAACGATTGAAGCTTTTTTATCAGAAGTTGAAAGTTTACTTGAAATAATTAAAGGATGTAGCTTTAATAATTTTAAAGAAAATAATATAAATCTACCTGATTTTCAATATATTTATAGCAATAATACTAATTTTATTCAAATTCCTCAAGCTAACTTTTCATTTATTGTTGAAAATATAAAGAAACAAAATATTAAAATAAAATATAATGCCTCTTTATATAGTAAGGATTTAATTTATTTATTTTATGACAGTTTTATTTTAATTTTGAATAAGTTTTTAAAATATAAAGATACTATTCTTAAATATATTTCCATAGACCCCGATGAAAAGATAGATAATAATTTTAATTTTAAACCTCCTGCAGAAACATTAGATAAATTGTTTGAAAAACTGGTTTATGAGAATAAGGATAAAATTGCTTTAATTGCAGATGATACTACTTTAACTTATGATGAATTAAATCGTGAAGCTAACTATATTGCTAATAGTTTAATTAAAAAAGGTTTAATGATTGAAGATCGTGTCATTATTAATTTAAATAGAGATAGTAGGTTAATAGTTAATATTTTTGGTGTTATTAAAGCAGGTGGAACATTCATATTAACAAATCCAAATGACCCTTCCGATAGAATTAATTTAATTAAAAAAGATAGTAAAGCAAAATTTCTAATAGATAATGAAAATATTGAAATGTTTTTTGAAAATGAAGACTTTAATAATCCTGTTATTGATTTAAATCAGGATAATCTTGTTTGTATTAGTTATACTTCTGGTTCTACAGGTAAACCAGCTGGTGTGATGATTACACATAGTTCAATTTGTGATAGAGTTTTAAATGATCCTCTTATTTTAGTTTGTAAAGAAAATGATTATAGTATATTATTGATTACTTTTAATCAAAGCTTTGTAGGATTTTTAGCATGTTTACTTTCTTCTCTTTGTAATGGTTTAAAAGTGGTCTTAGCAAATGATGAGGAATATAAAAATCCTCACAAATTAATTAATCTATTCAAAGAAACTAAATTTGAATGGATACAATTAACACCATCTTTTATGGAAGAATGGTCAAATTACGATTTATTTTCTGAAACTGTATTGAAAAATGTGAAAATGATTGTATTTGGTGGTGAAAAATTAGATATTTCATTATTTAAAAAGTTAAAAAAGATAACTAAAGCTAAATTTTTTGATACTTATGGTGTTAGTGAGATTCTTGGATATTCTCATGTTAAATATCTTGAAGACAATAAAATCTCTGTTGGTAAACCATCCCATAATATTTTAAGTGGAATTATAGATATAGATTGTAACTTTCTCCCTAAAAAAGTTGTAGGGGAGCTTGTACTTGGAGGATCTATGGTTGCTAAGGGATATTGGAATAACGATAAACTTACAAATGAGAAATTTATAAAAATAAACAATATTGATTATTTTAAAACAGGAGACTTAGCAAAAGTAGATTCTAATGGAGAATATAATATAATAGAAAGAATTGATACTCAAATGAAGATTCGTGGTCAAAGAATAGAACTTAATGAGATAGAAAATAATGTGCCAAAAGACTTAGGGATAAAAAAAGTGTGTGTAGCGATTAAAAAATTAAGCTATGAATCAATATTATGTTTATATTTCACAACTAAACAATCCAATTACTTGAAAGTTAATGAAATTAAAAAAATCTTAGATAAAAATTTTAAAAGTAAGTTAATGAGTTTTATGATTCCCCAAGCATATGTTCATTTAGATGAGTTTCCAAAAACGAGTTCAGGAAAAATTAAAATCATGGATCTTCCAAATCCACTAAATAGTGATTTATTGATTGAGGAAATTATTCTACCAGAAACTGATTTGGAAAAAGAATTATTTAACTTTGCAAGTGAAATTTTAGATTTCGATGATTTTGGAGTTACTAATAGTTTTTTTAGTATTGGTTTCACATCATTGTCATTAATTAGGTTTATATATAAGATATTTAATGAATATGGCATTGAATTGAAAATAAATAATTTGCTTGTAAATGATTCTATTAGAAGTATTTCTAATCAAATATTTTATAGCTATTATTCTAATGATTTAGAAGATTCAATTCCTGATACCGATGATGAAACTATTTTACCCTTTGATAAATTAGAAAAAGAGGATAAGATAGTTGAAAAAGAATTTATAGTAGATTTTTCACTATTTAATAATAAAAAGTTTAGATCTGACCAGTTTTTTTTATCATGCGTTTTGTTTTTATTAATGAAATTTGTTTATAATAACAAAATTTTAATAAGTAAATTATATTCCAATGAAAATATTGATTTTTCTGATGGTATTACTGATTTGAAAAAAATAGTTTTTGGAATGAATATAAATACAGATGATTCTGTTGAAACATTTTTAGATAAAGTAAGTAAACAAATCAAAAAATTAAATGAATATGAATCTTATTTTCCTACTTTTAAGAATAATAATGATTTATCTTTGCCTCATTTTCAATATTATTACCAAAGTAATGGAAAAGAGTTTAAAATACCAAAATCTAATTTTTCAGTGATCATGGAGGATATGGTTGAACTTAAAGTCAAAATATTTTATAATTCTTCATTTTATAGTGAAGATTTCATCCAATTATTTTATGATAATCTTTTAGTAATAATTAAAAAATTTGCAGATAGCGAGAACAGTATTCTTAAAAATATT
>JAITOM010000140.1 GCA_031289975.1 Methanobrevibacter sp.
TATATTTATATTATTTAAAATTTAAAATTATAAATTTTTATAAAGTGATATTTGAAATTAAATAATTTAATAAAAAAATTTATTATTCAAAATTTAAGAACTTTTTCAAAATGACTATACTTTTTCAAAATGACTATAATAATTTATAAGGATTTTGAAAAAGTTTGTCTATTTATGAGTATTAGATTAATTAATATTATTCCTTTAAATTTAATTTAAATAATTTTAATTCCTATAAAAATATTATAAAAATGACAAACATTACCATTATCACTATATTTTTAAATATAAGTATTAATAATTTATCTTTATCAAACTTGCCATCTTAAGCTATAAGTATAGAATTATTAATTTTAAAAGAAAAATATTTTAATTTTAAATTAATTTTAATTAAAATCAAATTTTTTAAAACTTCAACACTTTTGAGAGTCTATAATTTGAGATGAGAAAAATGAAAATTTTATTGACTGTTGGGAATGGAATGTTAAAAACTGATTTAATTGAGATTATTAACTGTTTCAATTATATAATAATATCTATTAATGAAATGACTTAGATATTGCTAAATTTCAATGAAGTTCATGAAAAATAAATCATAATAACAATTTTGAGACCTCTCCTGTTATCATATAATAAAAATATAAATTTTTGGAGAATGAATAATGCCAGTAATTACATTTGAATATGATGAATTAAAAAAACTTGGAATATCAATTGAAAAAGAGAAATTGATAGAAATCTTACCAATGCTTGGAAGTGACATTGAAGACTATGATGATAAAACAGTTAAAGTTGAATTTTTCCCTAATAGACCAGATCAACTATCAGTAGAAGGAGTTGCAAGGAGTTTAAAAGGATTTATATCAAAAGAAACTGGTTTACCTTATTATCCTGTTGAGGAATCTGATGAAAAGGTATACGTTGATGAGGAAATAGTTAAAATTAGACCATTCATTGGCTTTGCATTAATTAAAAAAGTGAATTTCCTTGGAGAAAAATTAAAACAAGTTATGGCTTTTCAAGAAAACCTTCATTGGGTTATGGGAAGGGATAGAAAAAAAGTAGCTATTGGTATTCATAACTTAGATCCTATTGAAGGTCCATTTTATTATATTGGAACTAAAAAAAATGAAAACGGTTTCATACCATTAGAGCATGAAACGAAAATGACACCTGATGAAATATTAATTAAACATGAGAAAGGTTTGAAATATTCATATTTACTTAAAGGATTTAATAGATACCCACTTATTATTGATAAAAATAGTAATGTTATCTCCATGCCACCAATAATAAATGGAGAATTAACAAAAATCACTGAAAATACAAAAAATATTTTGGTTGATGTTACTGGAACAGATGAAAAAACAGTTGAACAAACATTAAACATTATTTGTAGTTCATTTGCTGAAGTTGGTGGAAAAATAGAAAGTTTAAAAGTTATCTATCCAGATAAAACTATAACCACACCTAATTTAACAGAAAAAGAAAAAACTGTTCATGTGGATACTACAAATAAATTAATTGGTATAGATATTGATGCAAATGAGATTGAAAGACTTATATCTAAAGCAAGAATGGAAGCCGAAATAATAGATGAAAACACATTGAATGTGAAGATTCCATCTTACAGAGTAGATATTTTACATGAAGTGGATTTAGTTGAAAATATAGCTATTCAATATTGTATAAATAAAATTAAACCTAAAATGCCTGAAATAGCTACAGTAGCAAATGAAGATTCATGGTTTAGTAGTGACAAATCAATTAGAGATGTCATGATTGGCTTAGGTTTTCAAGAAGTTATGAGTTTAATGTTGACAAGTGAAAAAAACCACTACAAAAAAATGAATCAAGAAATATTGCAGCATGTTGAAATAGCTAAACCAATTTCAGTTGAAAGAACAATGATTAGAACAAGTTTAATTAATGGGTTAATGGAATTTTTAGAGAATAATAAGCATGAGGATTTACCACAAAAGATATTTGAAATTGGGGATGTTTTGTATCTTGATAACAATGTAGAGACAAAAACAAAGATTGTTAAAAAGTTATCTGGTATTATATGTCACTCAAGAGCTAACTTTAGTGAGATAAAATCAACAATAGCAAGTGTTTTATTAAATTTAGGTTATGATATGGAGATAAGCTCATCCAATAACACGAGCTTTATAGCTGGTAGAGTTGGAGATATCGTTGGAAAATCAGATAGTGGAACGATTAAAGGATTTTTTGGAGAATTATCTCCAAAGGTTATTAGTAATTTTGATTTAGAATATCCTGTCATTGGTTTTGAAATAGAATTCATAGATAAATAAACAATATTTTTCTATATCAAAATTGTGCAACAAATCCAAGATTGATGAAAAACAATTGCTTTTTGTATGTTTATAGTATTTCTCCAAACTTTTGTAACATTTATTTAAAAATTTTTATTAAAAATTATTCTTTAAATTATTCAAATTTTAATTTAAAGATTTTTTAAAAATTTAATGATAATATATTATGTTAATAAAGTTAAGCGAAATACTATATGTATTTCTTCGCACATACATTAAATTAGAAAATCTGAAGGTTCTTTCTTATATTCAACTATTAGCATTGTAATATCATCGAACTGTTCTTCATCACCAGTAAAATCATTAATTTCTTTATTAACCCTTTTTAAAGTGTATTCAAGACCCATATCTTTTTTTAAAATATTTGTTAACAGTTGTTCTGTAAAAAACTCCTTTTTATCATTCATAGCTTCAGTAACACCATCAGTATATAAAAAAAGTTTATCTCCTTTTTTAAGTTGCA
>JAITOM010000205.1 GCA_031289975.1 Methanobrevibacter sp.
AAATAAACTAAATTTAAAAGAAAATTAAAAATAATGATTTTTGCTAAAATTCAAGTTTTCCACTATATAATCAAAATAAAATTAATTTAATAACAAACATTTAGGCAGCGATTAAAATGAGTTCAAGTATGTTAAAAACAAATGGGAAATGGTTAACTTGGGCAAGAAAAATGTCTAATATTCAAAAAATTGATGTTGCTAAGAAGATGAAAGTAGATTTAAAAACATTGGATCAATGGGAAAAAACAGGACAAATTGATCATGATAATCTCATTCAATTGTCAAATCATTATAATCGTTCACCAATGATGTTTTTCAATGTTAACAATCCTTCACAAAAGATCTCTATTCCAGATTTTAGAACAAAAGGAAGTAAAAAAAAGGAATTATCAATTCAAATAATTAATGAACTTCAAAAAACCAACATTAAAAGAGAAAATTTACTTTCATTAGAAGATGAATTAGATGATTATGAATTTCTTGTTTTTAATTTAAATTCAAATACTAAAAATATTAAAGAACTTGCTGAATTTGTAAGAGAAAAAATTGGAATGAATAAAGCTTTAATTGACACCCTAACAAATCAAGATAAAGCATTAGAATCTTGGATAAAAAAGGTCGAAGAATTAGGAGTGCTGATTTTCCAATTTTATGATATTGATATTGAAGAAATGAGGGGATATGCACTCTATCATGATAAACTTCCAATAATCGGTATAAAGAATATCCAAATGGGAAGAAATTCACACTTTTTCATGAGTTAACACAGATCATAATTCAAAAAGAAGGTATTAGTAATTTAAACAATTTTCAAATTGAAAACAAGACTGAAATATTCTGTAATGCTGTTGCAGGTGAAATATTAGTGCCACAAGAAACATTTGAAATAAAAGTAAAGGATATAGGAAATTGGGATGATAGAAAAATAAATGAGTTATCAAAGTACTTTAAAGTTAGTGGTGAAGTTATATTACGAAAATTATTGAATAGTAACAAAATTTCATCGAATTATTACAATTTAAAAAAAGAGGAATGGGAAAAGAATTATATTAATAAATCTAAAATAAGAAAGACTAATAAAAAAACAAAGTCTTCAGAAAAAAAGGAAAGCCCAAAATCTAAACAGGAATATTATATTCGTAAAGCAAGTCAAGCTTTAAGTAGAAATGGTAATTTTTATACTAATCTGATTTTAGAAGCATACGATTCAAAATTAATAACAAACAGTACTCTTGCTGACTTTTAGATGTTAATTTGCAGACTATAACGGAGATAAGAAAAAAATTAAGAAAGGAGGATCTTGAATGAATTATGTTGTAGATTCCTCCACTATTTTATTAGGTTCAAAACATGAAAACTATGAGAGAGAATATTTTTTAAAATATTGGGAAAATTTTGGGGATGTGAAAAATCCAACTGATAAATTATTTTTCCAACTTTTTATTCAAATGTAGGCATTAAGTAAAAGTCCTTTTTAATATTGCATTGATCTTATAAAGTCCTTTTTAATATTGCATTGATCTTATAAAGTCCTTAAAATGCTTTAAAAAATTAAGTATTACAAATATTAAATAAAGTATTATAGCTTCATCAGTTGAATTTTTCACAGCCTCAAAATCTTTTAAAAAGCTCCACATTTTTGACATTCTTTATATTCCTTATGGAAATAGTTCTTAAATTATATTCATATGATTGGAGGTGTAACAGCCACAACAGCATATCAAAATGTAGTCATACCACTACTCACTATGATGGACATGCTACAATATCCATATGAACTAAAACGGTTTGAATGGAAGCTATATATTAAATCACTAAGTGGCCACCAGCAAACAATCATAATACAAGGAATTAACACACGGGAAGCTGAAGGGAAGATTAAAGGTTTAACCTTATACAGTGCATTACTTGATGAAGTCTGTGAATTAAATTATGATGGATTTAAGATGTTGAACAGTAGACTATCTTTACCTGGAAGTTTTTTACTTGGAACAACCAATCCATCATCCCCAGACCACTGGGTGCATAAAGAATACATCGATAACAAGACATTACAGATAACAAGACATTACAAAACAATCCAAACTTTCTATTCATCCATTTCCAACTGCAAGACAATGTAACACTGACAGCCTCACAAATCCAGCATTACATCGATTTATATCCTCCAGGTTCTCATTTCCACAAGCTATATATCCTTGGAATAGCTACAAGAGCACAAGGTCCAGTCTACACTGCCTACAATGGCCCTACAAACATTGATACAATACTGGATAACAACTTTAAAGAAATCTATTTGAGTATGGATTATGGCCTAACATCAAAAACAGTGATTCTTGCAATTGGAATCACAGAACTGAATACAATCATAGTGATTGATGAAATCTACATCCACAATGACAATTACCCACAAACAGACAGCCAAACAGCCCAGATAATAAAAGAATACATTAATAATGGTTATATAAGTCAATACCATGGAACAATACGTGGAATTATCACTCCCCATGATGCAGCAGCACTACGAAGTGAATTAAGAGGTACAATCCATTAAGTGCGAATATTGACACACAAACCCGATAATCTCAATGAAATAGCTACAATAAATAGTTTAATATTCCAGGAGAAGTTAAAAATTTCCAACCGTTGCGAGCTTCTGAATGTTGATATGAACAATTATGCTTATTCAGTGAAGAATGGATTACCAGAAAAAGGAATCTATGATCATGACCCAGATGCCATGCGTGGAGGAGTTATACGATTAGCAAAACAAGGGTTAAGGAAAAGAATAGATTATGATGCCCTATAAAGGGCAAACAAATAAATAAAATAAATTATTAAAGTAGATATGCATCAGCAGCATATCGGTAGACAAATTCTGTTACTATTTACCTTTGTATAAATATTAGGATAAATTTCCTTATATTGTGTAGTAGTGTAATTATAGCTGTCCGTTAAAGTTAAATTCGTAAGACCATATTTCTCAAGACTATCAGTCTCCCGATTATAATAAGAAATATGATCCCAATCAGATAAATTTCCAGGAGAATAAAAGTAAATAATACCCCTATCTTGAAGTCTGTCGGAGTAAGCACTTCCAACATCTAATAATTTATTATTTACACTATACAAATATCCAGGTCCTATTATACCATTTACAGTTAAATAATAATGACATGAAACTATAGGTTCATCTGTAACATTATCGGCGGTTGTTGCACTACTAACCATACTAACAGCTAAAATAGCTATTATTGCTAAACTTAAAATTTTTAATTTCATAGTTTTATTCTCCTATACACCAAAAGTATCGTAAATTCTATGTGCATCAGCAGAATAATCGTAGACAAACTCTGTTGCATTTACCTTTGTATAAATATTAGGGTAAATTTCTTTATACGTTGAATAAGTGTAATTAGTGGTGTTAGTTATAGTTAAATTAGCAAGACCATATTTCACAACGTTACCATTATTAATTTCGAAATAAGAAAGATGATTCCAATCAGATACATTTCCAGGCATTAAAAATCTAACGCAATCGGTGGGAATCATATACCCAGCAGGTGCACTATCAAGTAATTGATTTTTTGCATTATATAAATAATATGTTTTCCCAGATGACACACCATGTACAGTTAGATAATTATGACTTGTAACTATAGGTTCATCTGTATTATTAACGGCGGCTGTTGCACAATTTACCGTACTAACAGCTAAAATAGCTATTACGACTAAACTAAATATTTTCATAAATTTTCCTCCAGTTTAATTTAATTTTTTAATGAAATTGGGCGACAACTATTATTATTTTTTCTGAAACCTTATTTTTTGAAACCGAAAAAATTTTTTAAATTTAATGTCTACCCATGTTTAATAGATATAATAACCGATACTATATAAATGTTTCGTTTTTTTCCACTCA
>JAITOM010000326.1 GCA_031289975.1 Methanobrevibacter sp.
ATAATCCTTAATAATAAATTTTATTAAATACTTTATAAAATCAAGATTTAGAGAAATATAAGCCGATTATTACCCTAATCTCATGTTTATTAATCAAATTTAGAGGAAGATGAATGTTAAAAAATAAGATAGTTTTAGAATATTTAAATGGGTTCATTGAAAATGAAGAAAACATCGTTATAATTGAATGTCTTTTAAAGAATATGGGTTCTGATGAAGAAATAGCAGAGAAAACTGAGATTAAATTGAATACAGTTAGAAAAATTTTATATAAACTTTATGACTCTGGTTTAACAACATATAAAAGAAGTAAAGACCCTGAAACTCAATGGTACACTTATTTCTGGAAATTTGATATGAATAATGTTTATTCAAACCTTAATGAAAAATATGAAATGTATGTTAATCGATTAGAGAAACTATTAAAATTTGAAGAGGATAACATATTTTTTGTATGTGAAAATGGTCATTTAAGAGTTGATTATAATCGTGCGAATGATTTAGAATTTATTTGTCCAGATTGTGCGAACAAAATTGTTTTTAAAGATAATAATGAAAGGATATCAGATATTACAAAAGAAATAAAAAAATATAAAAGAATTCATGTGAAAGTAAATAAACTTTTCTCTAAGTGATTTAATATTCAATTTCATTTAAGAAGTATGGCGAACGGGAAAATTATAAAGAAATAGAAAAAATAATAGAAACAGCAATCTTTAACTTATGAATGCATGGTACGGATCAGATGAAGCAAAAAACATAGGAATAAATGAGTTAGTTATTAATATTAATCGATTTTATTAAAATTTACTTCATTTAAGTAGATTATGTAAGGACAAAATTATTTTTTGTACATCCTCTTTTATTAAATTAAAAATATCATTTAAAATATGTATTAAATTATATGAATATTAAATAAAAATTTATTTTTATCAAACATTTCATGTTAAACCATATATTATGATAATAAGTTTAAAAACGAATTATTTACCTTTAAACAAATCAAAGGTTTTCATATGATAATAGATATTTTAAAAGAAGAAAATTGTCATAAATGGGTAATAGACCATTCAGTGGCTGTTTGTAAAAAAGCAACTAAATTATCTAAGAATTTTGATGTTGATTTAGAACTTATTAAACAAGGTTCTCTTTTACATGATATTGGTCGTAGTAGAACCAATAAAATAGAACACGGGATTATTGGTTCTAAAATAGCTATTGATCATGGTTTTGATGAAAAAATAGCTAAAATTATTGAAAGACATGTTGGTGCTGGTATTTCAAAAGAAGAAGCTAAATTATTAGGATTACCTGAGAATGATTATATTCCAATTACCTTAGAAGAAAAAATTGTAGCACATAGTGATAATCTTTTAAATGGTTCTGATGAAGTTGATTTAGATTTCACAATTAACAAATGGAAGTCTAAAATGGATAATTATCAAATCCCTGTTGAAAGAATTAAAAAGCTTCATAAAGAACTTGTTTTGCAGTTTGAATAGATTTAACTTTCTATTTATTAGAATTTTCTTTCTATTTTTATTTTCCTTCCCTTAATTTTTTCTTTAAAAGATGCTAATACATCATCATTTTTATAGTCAAGAACTCTTATAATTGAAGGATATTTATTAATATATTTTGATATCACATCTTTATTTATCTTTGATTCTAAAACACTTAAAACCCTATTTTGAAAATGGGTGCTGAAATTTTGAGATATTGAATTTACAACATCACCTATACAATTAAAAGCTTCTTTTTCTCTTTTTTCTATAAAGTTAATAGCTGTCTTTTCATCGATTAAATTAAGTGAAGTTAAATCTTCATAGCTTAAGTTATTAACAGAATTTAGAATTGATTCAGTAGAGCGTAAATCATGAAGAGGTGCTTTATTTTCATTTATTTCTCTTTTTAGAATATCAATACTCTCTTTAGGAAGACTACTTTCAAGACCATTAAAATCACCTATCTTAATGGATTTTCTTATTCCTGTTCCACTAATATTTTCAATTCTTTTTATAAAAATAAATTTATTTTTAAAATCAAAATTTATTTTATGCATTGATTTTGAAAGAGAAACAATTACATAATTATCTTCTTTTAGTTTTCCATTCAGTAAAATTTCCCTACTTTCAATATCTACAATCTTATATGGTTTAGGTGCTATTCCTCTCCCTTTTGATATACTTTTAATTATAGGTTCAAACTCTTTTAATGGTCTATAACCACGAGGAATGTAATCCGTGTTTAATGCTTGAAACATTGATGCTAAAGATAGTGAATATTGACCAGACCCCATAATCCCCATAGGCGGACCTTCAACTACAATATCAACTCCGAGAGAAATAGCTATTTCAGCTCTTGCATATCGAGTCATGATATAAGGTATTCCTCTACCACTTCTCTCAAAAAGTCCTGGAAGAATAGCTACAAATATACCATTAGGAATTTTCTTTTTTGCAAGTTTTAAGTTGTGTAGATGACCATTATGAAAAGGATTATATTCAGTAAAATCAGATATTAAATGAATATCATTATTGTCATCTTCAATATGATTTTTATTGTTAGATGATTTTAAATCCTTAAAAAATATTTTTCTATCATTTTTGATAATTCCATTTACAAAATCATTTGAAACCATACAATAATTAATTATATATAATTTACATATTATAATTATTGTTTTGTTAGGTGGTTTTGATAAAGTTATTAATAAATAATTAAATATCTTAAAAATAAATATTATTAAAAAATATTAATTTAAAATTACTTATATTAATTAAAATATATTTAAAATTTAAAATTATAAATTTTCATGAAAAATATTTAAAATTAAATAAGTTATAGTCATTTTGGAAAAGTTCTTAAATTTTGGATGATAATTTTTTTCATTAAATTATTTAATTTCAAATATTAATTTATAAAAATCTATAATTTTAAAATTTTAAATAATATAAAATTTATTTTAATTGATATAACTAATTTTAAATAAATATCTTTTAATAATATTTATTTATAAAAAAATTGTTTATTAAGAACTTTATCAAAACTACTATAATAAAAAAATTATTATCTTAAAATTTAAGAACTTGTCCATAACGACTATGATTATAATATAAAACTCAAATTTTTGCAAAAATTATTACTTTTAATTTTTCTTAAAATTAAAATCATTATTTTAAAAAAATAAATAAAATAAACTATTTATTTATTAAATAATTTTAAAAAATAGAATATTTTAATAAAAAAATAAAAAATTTTTTCTAATTCCTCAAAATCAATTAAAGTTTTTAAAGTGTAAAAAATTTGGTTCTAACTATAAAATATTTTTTTTTTAAATAAACTATAGTCATTTTGGAAAAGTTCTTAAATTTTGGATGAAAAATTTTTTTATTAAATTATTTAATTTTTGATATTACTTTATAAAAATTAATAATTTTAAATAATTTAAATATATTTTAATT
>JAITOM010000171.1 GCA_031289975.1 Methanobrevibacter sp.
AGAATTATGTGATATATGTAAAGAATTATGTGATATTATTATATAGTACAATATTTCTCCAAACTTTAGTAACATTTGTTTAAAAATTTTTATTAAAAATTATTCTTTAAATTATTCAAATTTTAATTTAAAGAGATATTAAACTTTTTTAAAAATTTAATGAAAATATATTATGGTAATAAAGTTAAGAGATAATACTATATATGTTATAATATAATAATAAATTAAATAAGATTTTTGGGGCTGTGAAAAATCCAACTGATAAATTGTTTTTCCAACTTTTTATTCGATTGTAGGTATTAAGTAAAAATCCTTTTCAATATTGAATTGGTCTTATAAAGTCCTTAAAATGCTTTAAAAAATTAAGTATTATAAATATTAATAAAGTATTATAACTTCATCAGTTGAATTTTTCACAGCCTCAGATTTTTCTACTTTCCTGATTAAGTATAAAAATTATAAGATGGTCAATTATGGGTTTATTGTTTTCTATTATTATTCCAGTATATAATACTTCTAATGATTACTTTATCCGATGTTTGAATAGTATTAAAAATAATCATTTAAGTAAGGATAAACTTGAAGTTATATTTATTAATGATGGTATGAGTGATTTTAACTTTTATAAAAGGATGATTAATGCTATTCTAAAATCAAAGGGTTTTTTAACTAAGATTATCTCTAATGATATTAATATGGGTCAATTGTACAGTCGATATATAGGTTTAAAAGAATCTAAAGGTGAATATGTGCATTTTGTAGATTCTGACGATGAAATATTTCCTCATATTTACACAACATTAGTTGATTATTTAGATAATGACCCCAATTTTATACTTTTTATGGAACAAATTTTCAATAATGAATTAGATTTAATAAGTCAAGAAGAAGTTTTTGATAGAATAATTAATAATATTAATATTGATGAGCTAAAAAACAAAACTTTTACTAATGAACATCTTAAAGACTTAATGCATTTTTTTCAGTTAACATTACATTCTAAAGTTTTTAATCGGGATTGGATATTTAAAAATGTTGAACTTTGGACACCTAATCTTCGTTTTTGTGAAGATTTATTATTAACAATTGAAGTTTTAACAAAAGCAGAAAAATTCAAAATATTGCCAGAAAAACTTTATAAATATTACTATCTTCAAAATAAAGAAACAATTATTACTTCTAATATGGATACTAACTTTTTTTTCGATTTTTTATTTGTGTTTGAAAAAAGCATAGATTTGATATATAAAAAAAGATGGGATTTGAGACATATTCTCATTTACGATATTCTAATAATATACCATTATATCATCTTTACTCAAAAAGAAGAAATAGAAGATCATTATAATTTTTTTATAAGTGAAATTTTAAGAAAATATAGTGATATAAACTTTAAATTCTTTAATAAAAATCAGTACCACTGGTTTAAAAGCAATGAAAAATTATATGATTTTTTCGCCCCATTAATCCTTAGTGAAGATGAAAAATTCTTTATAAAAATGCTAAATATTAGCGATGAAACTAAACTACCATCAAATATTCAGGAAAAAAGAGATAATGAATTTGATATGATTGAATTTTCATTGAATTCTTCGATTAAAGGATCGGATTCCTTGTTTTTGGCTTCTTTTTTTCTTGCTTTAACTAAGTTCACTTATAGACACGAAGTTTTAATCAGTAAATTATATTATACTGATATTTTTGATAAAATTATTTATGGAATGAACATTGATACAAATGAAACTGTTAGTACTTTTTTATCTAAAATAAAAGAGTTAAATGAGCAAATTGACAAATACAAATCATCTTTCAAAAACTTCAAAAAAATGAATGATTTACTTTTACCTGATTTGCAATATATTTATACAAACAATAAAATTAATAATATTTTTGAGATTCCTAATTCAGATTTTTCAATTATAATAGAAGATTCTGATGAGATTAAAGTTAAGATAATATACAATATTTCTTTGTATAGTAGTGATTTAGTTCATTTGTTTTATAATAGTTTTATTTTGATTTTAAATAAGTTTTTGAATGAAAAAAATGTTCTTCTTAAAGATATTTCTATTTGTTTTACAGAGGATAAAGTTCCAGAGTTTAATATTTCTCCCTTTAAAAATTTAAACAAATTGTTTGAAAAGGTTGTTAATGAAAATAATGATAAACTTGCTTTAATTGCAGAAGATGCTACTTTAACTTATTATGAATTAAACTGTAAAGCTAATAATCTTGCTAATAACTTAATTGAAATGGGTTTAGAAATTGAAGATCGAGTTATTATTAATTTAGGTCTCGATAGTAAACTTATAGTTAGTATTTGGGGTGTTGTTAAAGCAGGTGGAACATTCATACTTACTAATCCTCATGATCCAGTCAATATTGTTGATTTTATTAAATATGATAGTCAGGCAAGATTTATTATATCTAAAGATAATTTTGATTTTTTACTTGAAAATAGTGATAATACTAAACCTGAGGTTAATTTATCTGCTGATAATCTGGTTTGTATTGTTTATACTTCAGGATCTACTGGTAATCCTAAAGGAGTAATTTTAACACACGGTTCCATATTAAATAAGATTAAAATTGAAGAATTTGATAAGATAAGTGATAATTATAAGTTTTTATTTTCAACTAATCCTATTTTTAATTTATTTGTGAATAATTTATTTTTAATTACTTATAAAGCATCAACTATTGTTTTAGCTAACGAAGAACAAATTCATAACCCTTTAAAATTATTTGAATTGTATGAGAAAAGTGGGTTTGATGTAATTACTACAACACCTTCAATTATTGATGAATATTTAAATAATAAAAAACTTGTAAAATTGTTAAATAAGATGAAAATAATAATTTTAGGTGGAGAAATCCTTAACAATGAGCTTATTAAAAATATTAAAGAGGATAATAATAGTAACTTATATAACTTATATGGCTTAGCTGAAGATAGTGGGCATAGTAATATTCATTTAGTAAAGAACCATAATAATTCCATTGGTAAACCTGTTTTAAATACATTAGAAAAAATCATGGATATTGATGGTAATCCTTTACCTCCAGGTGTTATTGGAGAATTATGGGTTGGTGGTTTAGGAATATCGAAAGGATATTGGAAGAATAAAAAATTAACAAGAGAAAAATTTGTAAAAAAAGGAAAAATTAGATATTTCAAAACAGGAGATTTAGCTAAATACAATAATGATGGTCATTATATTTTATTAGATAGAATTGATACTCAATTAAAACTTCATGGTCAAAGAATAGATCCTGGTGAGATAGAAAAAAATATACCAAAATCATTAAATATAAAAAAAGCTGTAGCAACAGTTAAAAAAATTAACAATGAAGATATTTTAGTTTTATATTTTACAACAAATATAAGTCACTCCAATATTAATGAAATTAAAAAAAGGTTACATAATATTTTTAAAAGTAAGTTGCCCAGTTTTATGGTTCCAAGAATTTATGTTTATTTAAATGAATTCCCAAAAACAATCAGTGGTAAAACTAAGATTAGAGATCTACCCAAACCAAAACCTGATGATTTGATAATTGAAAAGATGATTCCACCAAGCACAAAATTAGAAAAAGAAATATTCTATATATGTAGTGAAATTTTAGGTTATGATAATTTTGGCATTAATAGTACTCTACTAACTATTGGTTTTACATCCCTATCCCTAATTAAGTTATCAACTAAAATATTAGAAAAATATGGTGTGGAATTAAGCTTAATAGATCTACTTAAAGGTGATGCTGATATTATGGATATATGCAATCAAATTGAAGAGCCTTCCAAAACTGAAAGCTTTAAATGTTCTCTTAAAGAGTTTTATCCTTTAACCCCCCAGCAATTAAATTATTTTAATCAAATTCAAGATGATGATGAAAGTTATTCTGACTTTATAATGTACCATTATTTTATTTTTAAAGATGTTGATCCCATAAAATTAAAAAAAGCATTATTTAAGCTTATTAATTTTAATCCAGATATTAAAACATCCTTTAAAGTGATTGATAATAAAATTTATCAACAAAGGAACGACAAACTTAGGATTGATATAAGTTTTCATAATGAGCAACTAACCACGGATATAATGAGCAATTATATTAAGCATTTTAATTTATTTGAATCTCCGCTTTTTTCTTTTGAAATATATTATTATGGCAATGAAACAAGTCTCTTGTTTTCAATCCATCACATACTTTTTGACTATAGTTCTACATACATTTTTTTAAATGAATTATTTCAAATCTATTTCAATGAAAACTGGATTTCAAACAATGCTAAAGTTACTTATTTTGATTACTCTTTTAATTTAGAGCTAAAAAATAAAGATACTGCAAAAGTGGAATCATATTTCAAATCTAAAACTAAAAATATTCCTTTAAATTCTTATATAAAATCTATTTCTCAAATACAAGAACATGAAACTAAATTTGCTTTTATCAGTTTGATTGATATGGATAAAATCACTTCTTTTTGCCAGAGGGGAAAAATTAGTTATGACAACTTATTTTTAGCTACAGCAGTTTTGACTTTATCCGACTTTTTTAATCGAAACCATCTTGTTTTGGAATATATTTTCAATGGACGTGATAGTGTTAAATATAACAATACTCTGGGATTGTTCCGTCGCCATATTCCTCTTTTTTTTGATATTGAATATGATTGTTCGATAAATGACTACCTATATTATGTTAATAGAAATATTAATGATGGTATTAATATGCCTTCAAGTAATCTATCAGAGAAGTTTAAAAGTTTTATTAATAATTTAGATCCTCCAAATATAATTTATGACTACATCAGTAGTTTGGATAATAGTGTAGAATCAATGATTAAAGATAAAATTGTTGAATCTGGACTTTTCAATGATTCAAATTTATTCAATAAAAAAGGTTTTTTTGTTAGAGTGATTATTGATAAAAGCTTTGAGATAGTATTGATTTATGATTCTGCTTACTTTTCAAATAAGGATATTAATGATTTTTTAACCTTATTACTCTCATATTTACAGTTGATTATTAATAATCCATTAGAATCATTGGATAAAATTATGAAAAAATAAATATTTCTCCAATGATGTCAATCTAATTTATTTCTTTTCTAAATATTTTATGGTTTTTGAAATAGCTTTTTTAAGAAATGTATTTATAAATTCAATTTTCGGTAATCAACTTAGAATTAGTACAAACAGGAACATAATGCGAAAATTGAGCTAATAAGAAAATCTCATCTTCAACAAATATAACTAAGAATTTATCTATTATTGAATACTAAACTAGTTATATAGGGTTAATATTTAAATATAAATTATAAAATATTTATATTAAAATTAATATTGAATAATAATCTTTAATTGGTTTTAAAGACTATATTAAACATGGTGCATATAGTTTAGAGTTTGAAAATAATCTTTAATTGGTTTTAAAGATCAATTAGATAGTTTAAAAATTTAATGAAATTTAAAATTTTGAATTGTTGGACAACTTCTTAATAAGATAGAAAAATTTCTGATGAAGAATTTTTTGAAGTTACTAAGGCAACCTATGTTGATAACTTGTATCTCTCTTAGTTGTATCTCTCTTAGCAGATGGTTATCAAACAATGATAAGTAATGATAGAAATTATTATCTATTAGAGAGAAATAAATGTTAACTATATCCAGAGTATTTTTAATAAAATTCAGATATATTAATTTTAGATGAAATTACTTCTTCTATAGATACTCTTACTGAAATTTTAATTCAAAAGGCAATGAAAAATTTACAAAAAAATCGGACAACTTTGGTGATTGCTCATCGTTTAAGCACTATTAGAGATGCTGATAGAATTAT
>JAITOM010000347.1 GCA_031289975.1 Methanobrevibacter sp.
GAGGAAAAATTTATAAAATTCAATACTTGGGTTAAAATATATTTGAATCTTTAAAAAAAGAAATAAGAGAAAATCCATGAAAAAATTTTAATTCCCATGGGATTTTTGACATACCCAAAATTTGACATTTATGCTGTAATTTAAAAAATCTCATTACTTACAAACATTATTTCATACACTATATTCTATATTAATTTTTTCCTGAAAATCTGTTCTTCTCTTAATTAATTTAAAAATTGTTAATTAATTTAAACACTAATTAATATATGATTAAATAATTATTCTGTAAAATGATTTAAGGGAAATGCTTCTTTAATCCATATTAATCTTTCATTATCCCTAATTATTACATATTTTCTTGTAAGAAGATCTTCCTTTGAGTTAAATAATTTTACTAATTCATTGTCACTTGGTTCAATACCTATATTTTCTATTTCTCTTCTTGATTCAATATTATGTTTTCTAAGTATTCTTCCTATTGGAATATTTGCCTTAATTAAATCTTCTTTAATTTCATTTCCTAATCTTTTTAGAGGAATATAAGATTTTGCATAAATTAAAGGTTTATTATCTTTATACATTAAAACCACCCTATAATTAACCTTTTCATTTTCTTCAATATCTAATATTTCAGCTATTTTAGAATCAGCTTTTTCAAATCGTTGAACAAGTGTTTTAATAGATATTTCACCGTTTAAAACATCCAATATTATTGTTATAGAACCATCGGTGGCTAAGAGTATTTTTTGCATGTTGGATAATTTATAACCTTTATTTTCAAGTTTACTAACTTCTTTAAAAATATTAATATCTTTTTCTTTCATCTTACTCATATTCCTCTCTTTTTCATACTATTTAATCCATTTATAGTTTTTTAATTAAAATTTATAAAAAATAAAAATTTTAATGTATTTTAATAAATTTAATGTTAATCTACTTCAAAATAAATATATACCATATTAATAAAAATAATATCATAATAATATATTAAATAATATAATAATTTAAAAGCATATAATAATAAAAATAAGAAATAAAAATAATAAATTTAAATCACTAATTGGAGGCATAAATTTGAAACAACCTTGTGAACTCGTTGTATGGTATGTAATTCCAACAGTGCGTTCTATTTTAGCTAAAGAACTTTTTAGTTTAGGAATGAAGCAGAAAGAAATTTCTAACTTGTTAGATATTACACAACCTGCAGTTTCTCAATATTTAAGTGATAAACGTGGAGGTCGTGAAATTGAACTTACAGAAGAAATTAAAAAAATGATTAAAGAATTATCATATAAACTTAGTGAGGGTTTAGCATCCAAAAGAGACATTGTTGCTGAAATCTGTGAAATCTGTAGAAAAACAAGAACAGAGGATATTTTATGTCAATTACATAAATCAAAAGACACAATTCCAGATAATTGTAATCAATGCTTTAATCCTAATGCTGAATCTTATTGTCCACATAGTTTCACTTATACAATTTAGAACTTATACAATTTGGCAAGTGTAAATTTAGCATGATTTTTTACAATTGAAAAATTAAGAAAATGAGCTAAAATCAATGCCATATACATAGTCTAAATTTTGATTGGATTTTTCACACTTTCTTTATAAAATCATCCATACATGCTATCTGAAAGGTCCAAAGAGAACGGTTCCTTCAAGAAAAATTTTTCATTTTTCAGGGGGTAAATGAATTGGGGGGTATGTTATTATTTATATTTTTTTCAAAAACCCTAATCTTTATATAATATGGGCACTGTAAAAAGAGGATGGATTTTCACAAATGAAAAATTAAGAAATGAAGCTAAAAGTTTAATTATATGTATATGGTCTAACTGTTTTCTGCCTAAAAACCAAATTATAGATCTTAAATTTCCATCCCCTTTTTACAGTGCCATAATATGCGAAATACATAATAATTGCTATGAAATTTTAACTAAAAATTTTAATTTAAGTCAAAGTAAGATTATATCCTAAATAATACTTCTAAAATTACTACTCATGGAACTACTTGGGCTTCTTATGCTGATCATGGTAGCACTCATATTGATACTTTAAACATATAAAGGTAAATTTTTCTATAATGGTAATGGTGGTGATGTTACACTTGATTGGTAACATTATTTAATTTTTTTATTTTTTTTATTCCTAAAATGGATGGGAATTAAAATAAGAACCCATCACTATATTTAATTTAAAATTTAATTAAAAAAAAGGAGAAGTGAAATTATGAAAATGAAAATATTAAGTTTAGTTATAATAGCTATTTTAGCTATTAGCAGTGCTGGAATTATTTCAGCTATTAGTCCTGAAGCACAAGCCATTAAAATTGCTACAGATTATGTTTTAGAACATTATGGTGATAGTTATGTGTTTGCTGATTCTGAATTAGTTAATGATACTTATTCTGTTTCTCTTAAAGATGTATCTGGTAATAATGACGATTTTGATCTTATCGTTTCTGTTGAGAATAATACTGTTATTGGTGTAGAAGAAGTACACCTTGCTTATGATTCCTGTTAATTTCATAAACCCAATAACAGTCCACACGCAAGGTAGAAGAAGTACACCTTGCTTATGATTCCACAAAACCATTTGGAAGATTAGTTATACTGTTATTGGTGTAGAAGAAGTACACCTCAATTAATAATTGAATTTCAAAAAAAAGGTTATATGACTAAAAAATATACTGATATTATAACTGTTATTGATATTGAAAATGCCAAGACTGATAGAGATATTAGTATATTAGATATTAATGGTATTAATAATTTGGCTACTAATCATTTAAATGATGTTAAAAATAATATTAAAGATTTAAATATTAACTGCCAAGTTATATTAAAAATGCATCTTAAATAATGAATTTTAATAATATAGATATTATTTTTTAATAATATAGATATTATTTTCTTTCATCTTTTTATTGATTCAAAAGAATTTAATCAATTGAAGAAATTGAAAAAGAAATTTTTAATAATGGAAGGTGTTGAATTAAATATTAATTCCCATACTAAATATAAAGATTTACCAGATTTATGTAATTTGATATTAAATAAAAATAAATGTTCATAAATTATTATTCTACTTTTCTAACGAGAGAGTAAAGATCTTGGCTCCTGACTAAAAAATGATTAATATCAATCCTGTCAATTTTGATAATAATTCAATTTTATAAGCTCAATCAATGATTCCAATTTTTATTAATATCAATTTTTGACTGTATACTATATAATAAGTTAAAAGCTAAAATAAAGTATTATGGGTCGAATTTGATATTCCCAATAAATTTCAGGAGCCAACTTCTTTACATTCTCCTTTTCTAACACTTACTTTTAATTAATTATTTTTTCGCTTCTAAATTTATCTTTTAGATAATTTATAAACACTTAAAACATTAAACTAAGAGTTAGTATTACTTTTAAGTATCATAATCACTAATTTTTAAATTATTTTCTTCTTTAAGTAGTTATTTAATCCTTAAATAACATATGGGGGGGGGGGCGATTAATCATATTAAATATTAATCTTTTAAACCCATTAATACTTACATTTATATATTAGATACACTAATATGTAAATATGGAATATATGGTTCATTATTAATAATTTTTAACATGAGTAATTATAGTGTTCTGTAAAATTATTTTCTTTTATTTATAGTGAGTGTTAAAATATTATTAATTTTACAAAATCTAATTAAACATTTGAAATCAAAAATGATTTTTATTTCTTTAAATTAAATTTAAAAGATAAATATTAGTATTTGAAAAAATAAATTTGCAAAAAATTTTTTGAATTTTTTGAATAATAAAATAAATATGCAGAACACTATAATCTTCCTAAAATGTGATTGTAAAGTTTTTAGTTCATGAGACTATTTATTTTATAGAAATATCATTATGCTATCTAAATTTTTGCTGATGACAATATTTAGATGGTGTGTCAAATTGAACGGATAAATAAGTATTTGTAATGCTTAATTTAATATTTATAATACTTTTTTGTTTTTTTATTTTTGGAAAATGAGAGGGTTAAAATGGTTAAATTTATATATAAATAATGGAATCTATGTTAATCATGAAAAATAAAAACAAAATTCTATCCATTAATGGTTTGCCTGATAGGGCATATAAACATCTAAATAGTTTGGAAATAGAAACCAAAAGGTAGAATAGTGCTTAAAAAATGAATGATTATTCATGCAATTTTAGAATTGCAAGAATACTCTGGTAAACCGACTAATACTGTAAAGATATGTTGAAAATTAGAGTGGAAATGAAAAACATCAAAAGTTTTTTTCTAAATTATTGTCTTATTACATGCATGAAAAAATGTGTGGGTAATGGTGGTGATTGGGCTTCCAAATTAACCCGATATAATTATATAAGTAATTATAATCGTTGCATATGAAATCCATGAAAAATTAACCAAAAATAATTAAAAATTTCATTGAAAAAAATACAAAAAATTAGCCATTGATTTCCATTACAACAGATGATAAAGAATCATATAAATCAATAATGGATTCTTTAAATGATTCATCAATTATGTTATGTTCATTTCAAAAGAAATATTTTAAATTAATATAAAATATATTTTAATTAATATAACTAATTTTGAATTAATATTTTTTAATAATATTTAATTTTAAAAAAAGTTATTTATTAAGAACTTTATCCCAACCACTATATTGATAAAGTTTAAATAATAGGTGATAATATGAAATATCAAATGTATTATGATATACTCGAACAACCAAAAGCTATTAAAGAAACTATTAAAGCAGAATCGACTCATATGAATGAAATATCTGAAAAAATATCTCAAGCAGATAAAATATACTTAGTTGGATCTGGAAGTTCGCTTTCAACTCTTTATTCCACTAAAGATGCCTTAGAAATGGCTTCCAATTTAGACATCAATATATGCACAGGGTATGAATTTTATTACAATAAAAGAATTGATAATAAAAATACAGTTGGAATATTCACTTCACAATCTGGTGAAACTGGAGATACATTAACTGGACTTAGAAGAGCAAATGAGTTAGGAATGTATACAGTTTCAATAACCAATGAAGATAACACTCCAATGCTTAATGAAGCTAAAGATGGAGTCTTAACAAGAGCAAGTCATGAAGATTCCATACTCGGAACAAAAACTTATATAAGCCAAATGTATTCATTATACAATATTTTATTTAAAGCATCAGATTACGAAAAATCAGAAAATTTGTTAAAAGAAATGAAAACAATACCTGATTTAATGGAAAAAGTAATTAAAAATTCAGAACAAGAAAATAAAGAATTAGCAGAAAAAATGAAGGATGAAGAAATATTCTATGTTATGGGTAGTGGACCAAACTTTGGTTTAGCCTACAAAACATCAATGACAATGTTCATGGAAGGAGCATTGAAACATTCTTGCCCAATATATTCTTCAGAATTTAGGCATGGATTAATTGAAAGAGCTGAAAAAGATGTACCCATCATATTTTTAGATGCTGATTATCCATCTGATGAAATCACAAAAAAAGCTATTGAGTTCTCAAATGGTTTGAATGCTAAAACAATGGTTTATAATTTAAAAGATTATGCAAATGTTGACAATCTTTTAGCACCATTTATTTTAGTAATTCCTCTTGAATGGTTTGTTTATTATTTAGCAGATTTCAATGGTGAAGACCCTGGAAGTACGAGACATATAGGAAAAGTTAGATATTGAATTCAACCTGAAAAGGCTTATATTTAATAAAATTTATTTATATGGTCTAAGTGTGTCCGGGCTAAAAAGCCAAATTGTAGATCTTTGAAAACAAGACTCTTTTTACACAGCTTTTTTTGGAAAATTGTTCTTCTAAACAATCAAAATCCTTTTTTTTAAATTTTCATTCATTTCAGATTATAGTAATGAAAAAATTTTTGTAATTAATTATTTATAGTGTTTTACAATCATTTATAGTGTTTTACATAATATTTATAATGTGTCTAATATTTATAAACTTTATTAATAATCTTTTAAATTCATTTATATTAAAATTCAATGATTTTTATAAATATAAATATAATTTAGAAAATGTTATAAAAGTTTGGTAAAACACTATATTCTAAGTATCTTATTTTTAAGAATTTCAAATTAATATTAAATTAATTTTTTAAATAATAATTTTTATTTCTTTATTTTTAAAAATAAGAATTATTTTTTTTAATTGAAAATTTAATAATCATGTTTCATTTTTAAAAACTTCATTATTGAGCTTATTCAATTAGAAACGGAAAATTTTAGATTTTCTTAACTTATCTTCGATAACAAATCTTTATTCAATTTTTTAGAAAAAATTGATTAAAAAGAGTAGTTATGAACTTTTGACAAACTTAACTTGTTAAGTTAGAAAATCTTTGATTTTCTTAAACTTTTGTTGTCGAAGACAACTTAGGAAAATCTACGATTTCTCGTTTTTAAAAATTTGTCTATGGTTTTCCGTTTATTTCTGAAAGAAATTTAGAAAAATTATCGATTTCTCGTTTTTAAATGTTGGTCTTTGATTTTTTTTCTTACAAACATTATTTCATACACTATAATATCAACTTTTAATTTCTTCATTTAGGGTAATATCTTCATTAAAGATTTTGTTCGTATATTTTTGTTTTTAAAATAGTTAAATATAAGTTCATATTTCTTTGGAGATAAAAAGATAATATAAAAGAAATATTAAGATGAAAAGATGGACATAATTATATTTAACAGATGGTTTTATATACTATTAATTATAAATATACTTCTATTATTGAAATTTAATTGTAACTATTATTTTCTTTTTAACAGATGAAAGCTTATAAGGATAATAATTGGTGATATATTGAAAGTTGTTATTGATGCATCAAATGTAGCAAGTTTTGGGAAAAAAAAAGGTTCTAAAGCAAAATTAGATTATTTATCCTCAGCAATAAAGGCTTTAGAAAAAAGAAATGATGATTTTGTAATTATAGCTGATGCATCATTAAGGCATAGTATAGATAATAAAGAAGAATATATTTCATTGGTTGAGAATGGTTATATTGAAGAAGTTGAAGCTGGTAACAATGCAGATCATTTCATTCTTATATTAGCTGAAGATGAACATGCTAAAATTCTTTCTAATGATTATTTTAGGGAGTTTGCTGATGAATTTCATGATATTAACAATATGAGAATTCCATTTTCCTTTGAAAACGATGAAATCATATTGGGTGAACATAAAAAACCAAAAAGGGTTAGAAACATTCTTCAAAAAATTTGTGATGAGATTCTATCAAACTTTGAAAAAAGTAGGGTTGATGTATATTGGGGTAAAAAGGGTATTGAATTTTCACCATTGAATATTGCAAAAGAATCCATTATTCGAATGGATCGATTTGATCAAACAAAGATGGAAAATAAAATTGAAGGAGTAATTTCAAAAATTCCAATGTTTGGAAAAGTTATGGATATGATTGAAAGTGTTGAGGCTTCAGCTCCACATATAATTTTTGTTTTAGTGCATCCTAAAGATTACAAAGAAGCAGTGAAAAATGCAGGTAATATTTCAGTCACCATAAAAGATAGGCTACATCTTGATAAAAATCCTTTAATCATTGTTCGAAATGATTTATTCATGAAATCAGGGGTGTTTGAATTGAATATAATTTATTCTGATGAAATTTTAGATGATTCTCCATTTAATATAGAAATTATTATTAATCCTCATGATGCATCTTTTATAAAAAGGAATTCTCGTAGTGTTGCCAGCACAATAGCTGGTAGAATAAATTCTAAAAAATTTCCTATTGTTTCAGTTAAATCGAATTTAACTTTAGAAAATCCTGGAGACTTTGATCTTCATTTAGATCCACAAAAGAAAAATCAAGATTAATAAAAACAAAACTTTAAACTAAGGTATAATACTGGAGGATATGTGATGGCTAATAATTCTTTGATAAAATGGGTTTTTAAGTTAATACTTAAATATAAGATTATAAGTATAGGTACTAAATATGTTCCTTCTTCTAAAGTAGAAAATGAATATGTTGAAATGATTAATTTTACAAAAACCATGCTTATAGAAATTGAAGAAGCCAACATTACTACTGAAAGTATTTTTTATAACTTACTAAAGGATGTAGGTGAAAAAAATATCCCTGTAAATCATAAATTCTATGAATTAAAACCTGCTAAAAATGAAATTGAAGAGTATGCTCTTGTAAGTAATATTATTACAGGTAATGATAGATATCTTTATGTTGAATTATCTGCTTCAAATCCCTTAATCAATGAATTTTCTAAAATCATAGTGGATGCAAAAGGAGAGATTGAAGAATATAGTTCCACTGAAATTGTTGCTCGTATGCTTTCTAAAAATGATGCAATTAAAATAGCTACTAAAATTATTGGAATTGGATTATCCAATGAACTTAATGTAATGGCTGCTGTTGGAATGACTGCAGCAGCAGCAGTTGAAAGATTAATAAATCTTAATAAAGAAATTGGGGCATTATCTGGTATTGGTTTTACTAAATTGGGTGGAGAATATGCTCTTGTATTTGAAAGTAGATTCAACGATTCAATGGGAGGTTTTGAAGACCATCAAAATTACTTATTCATTGATATGATAAATTCAACTCTTTTTACAAATAAATATGGTAAGAATAAATTAGTAGAAATAATGAACAACATTAAAAACTTCATTATAACTGAATGTGAAGGTACAATTGAAGGTTATCGTGAAGGGGGGGATGATTTAATAGCTAAATTTCCAAGTAAAGCCTTAGCTATTAAAGCAGGATTAGATGCTGCATGGTTTACTTTAAATAATAAAACAAAAATTAGGGCTGGTGTAGGTAGAACAAGACATGAAGCTGGTGAAAGAGCTCAATTGGCTGATGAGGTTACAACAAATACCCCTTTATCCCTTGTTAATTTTGAATTAGCTAATGGAGTGTATGCATATTACATACCTTCTGAATTTACAAGAACTATTTTAAACTTTATCATGAACAAAAAAGCAAAAATGTTTGCCATATTCTTATTTGTTTTTGTAATTTCTTACTTCTTTATAATATTAGGATACTGGGAATTTGGATTAGTGGCTGCTTTATTAGTTGTTCTATATGGATTATTTTCTAAATAAATTAAGTAAACAAATAATAGATAACAAAATATTATTTATTAGTTGATTATATGAATAATATATAAAATAGTTATAAATTAATTAACTAATATATAGTTTAAGATGAAAAGTTTAATAAAAGTAAGTTATTAATCTTTATTTATTATTACATATAATTTGTTTATAAATATAATTTATTTATAATTTATAAATTAAAATAATTTAAATAATATTTTTAATAATAAAAGAATATTGGAATCTTAAATTATAAAATAAGATTAGTTCATTATTAAATAAATTTTTAGATTATAGTGAACTAAAAAATGTTTTTAAGTAATGAGTTTTTTAAAAATATCTCTAAATTATCAATTTCATAAATAAAAATATAATATTATTTATTTTAAAAAATAAAATAATTAAATTT